>JAZNYR010000126.1:0-3442 GCA_045594525.1 Clostridia bacterium
ACCGCTTGGCCTCCGACTTGTATCAGGTATTTCGCTACATCCGTTGCGGTCTATGTGCCGAGCATCCTGTTCAATTTCTGAAAAACGCCATAAAAAAGTCAAAGTCCCAAACCGACTTTTTGACAGAGCTTGGTGTCTCACAAACAATAAAAGAAGCTCCAAAGGAAAAATTAAAATAAACTGATGACAGAAAAGGAAGGTATATACAAATGACGAAACGAAATGTTAACGTTGATTTCTTTCGTATTATTGCTACCATATTTGTAGTTGTTTTACATATACTGGGGCAAGGCGGAATTTTAGAGAAAGCAGTTCCGGGCGGAACAATGTATTGGACTGCATGGTTTTTCGAGATTTGTGCTTATTGCGCTGTGGATTGTTTTGCCTTAATCACGGGATTCGTGATGGTAAATAAAACTGTAAAAGTCAAAAACATGATCAACTTGTGGTTTCAAGTAATATTTTATTCATTGACAATTAATACATTGTTTTTTGTTCTTGTTCCGGAAAGCAGAACAATAAAAAATATGGCGATTGCATTGTTCCCAATATTGGGGAAACAGTGGTGGTACATCTCTGCATACTTTGCTCTGTGCTTGTTTATTCCCGTTCTGAACGAAGGCATAAAGAATATCTCTCAGCAAACACACAAAAAACTTTTGTTCATAATTTTAATAGTAATATCTTGTATCGGCTGTATTTTCCCGATAGATGCATTTAGACTTCATGACGGTTCCTCGGCAATTTGGTTTATGATCGTATATTTGTTTGGGGCATATATTAAAAAGTACAGTTTGGATAAAAGAATTACGGCGCTAAAAAGCATCCTCGGGTATTTTGCTATGATTTTATTGACTTTTACGAGTAAATTTGTTTTTCGTTATCTAACCAATAAATTTTTCGGGGGAGTCAGAGGCGATAACATTTTTATATCATATGTATCAGTAACCATAATATTGTCTTCTGTTTTTTTGTTTCTGTTTTGTTTAAATATAAAAATAAACAGATTCGGTGCAAAATTGATTTCTTTCTTCGCACCTGTTACCTTGGGTGTGTATCTAATACATGTTCAACCCCTTGTTTTTCATATGATAATGAAAGATGCTTTTGTTTCGTTTATTGACAAACCAATTGCTGTTATGACTATATTCGTTTTTATTACGGCTTTGGCAATCTTTGTTTCTTGCAGTATGATTGAACTCTTACGAATACAACTGTTTAAGCTGCTAAGGGTTGGAAAATTATGTGAATTGATTGATCATAGAATCAACTATTATTATCTGAAACTTTTTGAAAAATAGGTAGTATAAAAGTATAAATCTCCTTGTTTTGCACACAATAAAAATGAAAATTAAACCAAAAGGAGATTTATCAATATGAGAGCAACAGGAATTGTCAGAAGAATTGACGACCTTGGTCGTGTTGTGATACCAAAAGAAATCAGAAGAACCATGAGAATCAGAGAAGGAGACCCCCTGGAAATTTTTACCGAGAAGGATGGAGAAGTGATTTTTAAAAAATATTCTCCCATTGGCGAGCTGGGTACTTTTGCATCCCAGTATGCCGATACATTGGCGAAAACCAGCGGTCATTCCATTTGTATTACAGATAAGGATACCGTCATTGCAGTTGGGGGCGTTCCAAAAAGAGAGTTAAACGACAAACGCATCTCCCCTGAATTGGAACGAATCTTAAGTGAAAAAAATGCAGTGTCCTTTCGTCCAGATGACCAGAACAAAACAACTGTTGTTGACGGCAGTGAAAAATATATTGCAGGGATGGTGGTGCCCATCATTTCTGAAGGGGATTCCATTGGCTCGGTAGTGTTTTTCGGGACGGATCAGATTCCGAAACTGAGCGATGTGGAGGATAAGCTTGCGAAAACCGCCGCTTCGTTCTTAGGAAAACAGATGGAAGAATAGGGGTGTCGCAAAATGCGTACACCACACAAGGCAAAAATTGGCTTAACAAAGCCTTTTTTTGTTGTAATAATATGAATAAAAATGAAACAAGGGAGAAATTCGTCATGAAACGAATTTCTATGATAAAATGCCTTGTGTTTTGAACAAACTTCACCTCTCGGCGTATTCATATACGCCTTCGGGTAACTATTGCATATTCAGTTTGTCCAATCTACGCAATTTTTCATCCACCCCCACGGCCCGTCGCAAAATGCGTACACCACACAAGGCAAAAATTGGCTTAATTAAGCCTTTTTTTGTTGCAATAATATAAAAAATGAGCAGACATCCTAACGAAGTGTCCGCTCTATTTTGAAATATATTTATTCTATTAAAAAAGCTGATTGATGAAGGCTACTGCTACGGGATTCTGTTCTTTGTTTTCCAAATCAATCTGACAAATCCGAACGGTACCTTTCCCGAAGTTCCACTGCCCCACAGCCAGTTTCTTTCTCCATTCTCCGTCATCATCCTTGTTTCCTGATGTGAGCACTTCTTCAATGCCCTCCCCTTCAAATGTTGCATAAATCAAAGGTACAAGGCAATCCTCGGAGGAATCGTACCAGTAAGCAAAATCGTTCTGGCGAAGACCTTCCACCAGAGCATGGCCTGTGTCACGGGATACGGCATAAAGAGGATGCATTCTGCAATCGGTGACCCGAATTGTTTTTCCGCAAAGGGTATATTCTCCCTCCTTCAAAGGAGCAAAGGTGACGGTTTCGCCCGATTGAATTTTTTCATCGTAATATGCTTGATTGTTAAGATAGGTATCAAAATCCAACAGTTCCGGTTTCTTTTGTTCTTCTGCGGGAAACAGCTCGAAATACTCGGTTGTGGTCTGCACCGCAGTTTCCCCGTCAAAAGCACCCATCACAACCTTCAAGGTTTTCCGTTCTGACACTTTTGGTGTTGCAAAAGAAATCATTCCTTGATAGTTTCCATCCCGTGAATCCGCTTTTCCTGAGGCAATCACCTGCCCATCCAGTTCTGCAAAGAACTGCAAGACAGCAGGTCGCTCGTTATCACAACACAGGTAACTTTCCAGCTTCACAGTTTCTCCCCCAAAGAAGGTGAATCTGTCACTTCTGATGCTACAGAAGGTAGGTTCCAAACAATCCCGATATGCAAAATAAGCGGGTTTGGGACGGCGTTCGCAGTCCATAATGGTCTTCATCCATCCGCTGGGGAATGCATCAATAAACAAATGAATGGCAAAGGTATTCACACTTTCATTCCGACGCATTGCAGCGGTCATCATCTTGGTTGCAAAATACTGATGACGGTGACTTTCTGACACCCACTCCTCCATAGAATGGGGAGTTTCATAGAAACAATAATGGAAAGGACCTGTCTGGGCACCGATAATGCGGTTAGGGTCAAAGGGTTCCTGCATCCATTCTGCCGGGTATCTTCGTTTCATTAAATCAGCAAAATCAAGGCCTTCTGCTCCATATTCTCCGCAACCATAATGCCAGCCCGGT
>JAZNYR010000127.1:0-4764 GCA_045594525.1 Clostridia bacterium
CCCCGTACTGTCTGCGATTCATTTTGACAAAATATCCCTTCCTTTTTCCCAGTCTGCCAGCGTGTCGATAGGTTTATCGACACGCTGAAAGGGTTTATTAAAGCCCTTTTTTGTTACTATAAAATAAAAGAGAAAACAACACTTAAGGTAGAAATTCGTCTTTCAACGAATTTCTGTGATAAAACGCCTTGTGTTTTGAACAAACTTCACCTCTCGTCGTATCTATATACGACTTCGGGTAACCCTTGCAAGCAAAGCTTGCGACGGTTCAGTTTGTCCAATCTGCGCTATTTTTCGTCCACCCCAAAAGACGAACTGTAAAAAAGACCGATCCCCAATGGAAATCGGTCTTTTGATTACGCCTTTTGTTTTTCAAAGCAAGCGCTGCAGTAGACAGGCTTGTCGTTTTTGGGCTGGAAGGGAACAACCGCTTCTCCGCCACATTCTGCACAAACTGTGGTGAACATTTCGCGGTTTTGGTTGAAGCTGCGTTTTTTTGCGTCTCTGCAAGATTTGCAACGCTGCGGTTCATTCTGCAATCCTTTTTCTGCGTAAAATTCCTGTTCCCCTGCGGTGAAAACGAACTCTTCTCCGCAATCCTTACATACCAATGTTTTGTCTTCGTACATGATGATACCCTCGCTTCTTTCTTCAATAAGTTGAATTTTTTGCTCTGCATCGGAATTGAACCGACTTTTTGATACCCCGACGGCATTTAGAGCATATATCTGGAGCGGGTAACGGGGATCGAACCCGCACAACCGGCTTGGGAAGCCGATACTCTACCATTGAGCTATACCCGCGTTTGTTAATCTCGGGACAAAATCCGTTCCAATTTGCGTTTCACTCTTTGCAACGCATTGTCTATGGATTTTGGCGATTTTCCAATTTGTTCGGAAATATCCTGATAGGATTTTCCCTGCAGATACAGACTGAGTATTTTATGCTCCAGCTTGCTCAGTGCCTTTGAAATGGCAACCTCGCAGGCATCATAGCTTTCTTTGTTGATAATCAGCTCTTCCGGATTCATACAGGAACTGCCCAGAACCACATCTGCCAGGGTCTGGTCCGAATTTTCGTCAAACGCCGGTCGGCTGAGGGAAACATAAGAATTCAGAGGCTGATGCTTTTGACGGGTTGCGGTTTTGATGGCGGTAATCATTTGTCTGGTAATGCAGATTTCCGCAAAGGAACGGAAGCTTGCCTGCTTGTCCGGCATATAATCACGCACCGCTTTGTATAACCCAATCATCCCTTCCTGAATCATATCCTCATGGTTGCCGCCAATGAGAAAATAGGGACGGGCCTTGGAGGAAACAAACCCTTTATAGCGGTTTAAAATGGCCTCCATGGCATACATATTGCCCTGTTGGGAGAGAGAAACAACTTCTTCATCTGCCATTTCGTTGTAAGGCAGGTCCCGTTCTTTACACATCACGAACCGCTCCTTTTGGACAATTTGTATAACCACTTCCATTATATGAGAAAAACGGGGAATTGTCAAGAGAAAAACCGCATTTTTTCCAATTTTTCTAAAAAAATGATGCCGGCTTTACGAAAAGGCCGGCACTATTTTTACTGCTTTATTCTGTAATTAAAACGGTCTGACCATTTCCGTTCCATTGTACATCTGCACCAAATGCTTCTGCAATGACACGGGCAGGAACCATGGTTCTGTCGTTTAACAGCTGAGCGGGAACATCAACGGGAATGGAATTTCCGTTCTTTAAAATTTCCTTGGCACCAATTTGGATTTTCACTTCAACGCCCTTTCTTGTTGCAATGGCGGTGTTGGTGTTGCCGTCCCACTGTACATCTGCTCCCATTGCTTCAAAAATGGAGCGAAGGGGAACCAGAGTACGGCCTTCCATAATTTGCGGATTCTGTGCGTAGGAATGGAAGGAAATTCTGGAACCGTTATACAAAACGGTGATCCCGCTGTTTACCGAGTTGTCGGTCAGGTAGGAAATGCCGTATTGCTTGCAAAGTTCTTCTGCTTTGGAGCCTTTCATACAAAAGATAATGCAGTTGTTGGAACCTTTCAAAATGTCCTTATCCATGCTTGTAACGGTGCTCGGCATGTACAAGCTCTTTAAGTTAGGGCAATTTTCAAACACATTCCAGTTCACCCGTTCTGTTCCGTAAGGAATGACCACTTCCACAAGGCCTGAACAGCCTGAAAATACCTTTTCATACATTTGCTTCAGAGAAGAAGGCAAAATGATGCTTTTTAAGGATTCACAACCGGCAAACGCATAATTTCTGATTAAGGTAATGGTGTTGGGCAGATCTACCGATTCCAACGCCTTACAGTTGCGAAATGCATTTTGGCTGATTTGGGTTAATCCAGGGGAGATGGTTACCGTTTTTAAATTAGGACATTCTTCGAAAACAGAATCTTCCATTTTGGTGACAGAGGTTAATTTGATGTTGACAACGCCTGATTTTTTGAATGCTTTATAGCCAAGGGTAGTCACCGTTTCGGGCATACTAAAATCAGTCAGACTTTCGCAATAAGAAAATGCATCAAATCTGATTTCCGTTACCTGAGGGTTCCCTGCAAAAGTCACCTTTTTCAAAGACTTACAATCATAAAATGCATCCTCATCAATAATTTTTACTGTGGAGGGGATGGTGATTTCGGTCAGACCGATACATCCCTTAAATGCATTTTTACCGATTTCCTCTACCCCTTCGGGAATGACCACTTTTTTCAAAACATCGCTGGTGGTATATCCGTCACCCGGTTTGGTCTGGGTGGATTCTCCATAGATGACCTTTACGGTGGAAGGGTAGGTAATGGAGGTTGCTTTTCCTTCAAATATTCCTGCATCAAACATTCCTGCAGGTTCGCCCACTGCTGTCACAGGACAGCCGTAAATGGTTTCGGGAATGACTACATCGCCCCCTTCTCCCAGATAACCTGTGATGGCAACTTCGTTATCCAAAAGCTGAAATTCCCATTCTCCGTCCGTCAGCGCAAAGGCACTCATGGAGCAGCAAAGCAGGGTGGCAAGCACGATGATAGCCAGCACAAAAAATACTTTTACTTTTTTCATTGTTTTTTATTTCCCCTTTCTTACTTCAATTTGCACAATATTATATCATATTTTTCCATTTTTAGCAAGTTATTTCTTTTATAAAAAAAGCATACCGCCCGAAAAGAGCAATATGCTTTCTCTTTATAATTCAATATGGTCAATTTCTATGGTTTCAAAATCTTCATCTGTTTCGTTCAGACAACGGCAACAGTTATCGCATATTTTATTCGGGTCTAAATCGCACAGATTACATTCCCCGCATTCGATACAGGTTTTCTCCGGATCCATTACACATTTTCTCAGCATGATTATCCCTCCTTTTTTTATTATAACACAAAAAGGAGAAAAAATCAATCAGGAAAGAGGAATTTGCAATACCTGATTTGCAAACACCTCTCCCGTTTCCAGACGGTTGATCTTTTTCAGCTCCCACACAAAGGAGCGGACATCAGAATCCTGGGGGAGATGAGCTTCGGCAATTTCCCATAAAGTGTCCCCTGCCTGCACAGTAATACATTTAAAATCGGAAGGGTCCTCCGCCTTGGGAACAAGGACATTCACTGCCAACAGTACCAATAAACAAAATCCAAAAAATCTTCCTTTTCTTTTCAGTTTCATTTGTATCCCTCCAAAAACACGAACATTTGTTTCTATTTCTATTATACAACCATTTGTTCGCGTTGTCAATACTTTTTTGAAAAATTTTCTAAATTATTTTAACTCTTCCAAAGAACCGAAGGAAAAGCCTTGTTCCTCCCACTTGGTCAGCAGTTCGTCTAAAATCTCGGCGTTGGTCCGGGAGGTGCTGTGAAGGAGGACAATGGCGCCGTTGTGGATGCGGGGAAGTAATTTCGAGAAGGCTTCCTCGTGGGTGGGTTGGTTGTCGGTGTACCAATCCACATAAGCCAGACTCCAAAAGACGGTTTGATACCCCAGCTCCTTTGCCAACTGTAAATTTTCCTCGTTGTATTTCCCCTGAGGGGGACGGTAAAATTTGGGCATTTCCTTGCCCGTACATTCCTGATAAAGTGTTTCTAATTGTTGCAATTCTTTCTCAAAGGAAGCTTTGTCTGCAATCTGGGACATATCAGGATGATGGAAGGTATGATTGCCCACAATGTGCCCTTCCTCCACCATCCGTTTGACCAAATCGGGAGCGGTGGAAATGTAATTGCCCACCACAAAAAAGGCGGCAGGGGCATTGTGCTTTTTTAAGGCATCCAAAATAGCAGGGGTGTTTCCGTTTTCAAAGCCTGCATCAAAGGTAAGATAGATGGTCTTTTTCCCTGTGTCACCTGTAAACCATGCGTCATATTGTTTTAAAAAATCAGCCGTTGCATTACCCACGGGAGGTTCTCCCGGAGAGGGAAATGACAAGCCCCAGTTATCGCTTAACACCGACACACTCATCCCGTTTTTCCAAAGTCCCACAAAAATCATCGCCACAGCCAGCACGCAAACCAAACCAATCAATTGCTTTCTTTTCAATACAAAAATCATTCTTCTCACATCCTTTTGCTATACTATATGACAAACCCGACGCAAACATGAGAAGTATTTTACCCTCAAGACTTGTTATTTTGCAGGACCTGTGTTATAATGATTTCATCGAAGATGAAATCAGCGATATAAATTCCTGAGGTCATTTGCGATATACCTTCGGTGCGATATATTACTTCGTAATGCGATATGTTGCCTTACGGCAACGAGATTTATCCCATAT
>JAZNYR010000128.1:0-5923 GCA_045594525.1 Clostridia bacterium
AATAAGGTTATGTCCTTCATCGTGACCTGCAATCGATTTACCCATTATCACAATATCTGCTTTTTTCATGAGAATTCCTCCTAAAAATATAAATTAAAATAATAGTATCATAACTAGCGGCAGAGTTCACTATGACGCGCCTTCAATCCTTCCAACACGCTGTAGGGAATTTCCAGATTCCCTCTGCCCTTTCCAATGGTGATGTGAGGCTTGTTGGCACCGTGATAATCGGTACCGCCGGAAATCACCAGACCAAGCTCTTTTGCCATTGTGCGGTATCGTACCTCCATATCCGGAGTATAATCGGTATAATACCCTTCCACCCCGCAAAGCCCGTAGGGAATCAGGCTTTTCAAATATTCCCGAAGCTCATTGTCGGGGAGTTTGATAAGATGTAAATGAGCCGCAACCGCAATGCCACCTGCTTCTTTTATGAGAGAAACCGCTTCAGGCCCTGTCAGAGCCTCACGGTTGGAGTAAGCATAACAGCCAACAGACAGATATTTTGCAAAAGCATCTTTTACCGATTCTGCGTAGCCTTTGCGGACCATAATCTGTGCCAAATGAGCACGGCAGAGAACAGGACTTCCGTGTGCCTCCGCCCGAACCTCATCCATGGTAATTTCAAACCCCTGTTCGTTCAGCCTTTTACAGGCTTCCTCCTGCCGTTCCGTACGAACCTGAAGTGCATAAGCCATGGTATCGTTCAGTCTTTTGTTGTGGATATCTATAAAATATCCCAAAATATGAAGTTCCGTGTCCGACTGAGCGGAAAGCTCCACCGCCGGAATCACCTCAACGCCCAGTTTCTTTCCCTCTTCCATCGCCTCACTCACACCCTTTATGCAATCGTGGTCAGACAGGGCAATGGCGGAAAGTCCTGCTTCCTTTGCAGTACGAACTACATCCGCAGGGGTCTGGGCGCCGTCACTGCAAAGGGAATGTGTATGTAAATCAATCAGTTTCATTTTCATACTCCTTCATCATCACAAACCCAAAGACCCAGTGCAGGATTTGAAATGTAGAAAATTTCTTCTCCATCCACCGTGTGAAAACCATCGGTCAGTGTTTCGGGATTATATTTTGCCGCGGCTTCTTCGTAGGGGATGTAGTCAAATGCCACACCGCGAACTTCTTCTTCAGAAAGCTTTCCGGCACAGTAGGTAATCTGAAATCTTCCGTCGGAGGAGCCGTGAATCAGATGTGCTGCAACAGAAAGGTTTTCTCTTAAATCATCATTTTCGGAAACATCTACAAGCCTTAACACTTCTTCTCTGCCCACATAGCCGTACTTGCGGATCAGACGGTCGTTTTCATCATCCTCACCAAATCTGCCCACCCCGGGAGCAAGAATAATCAGCTCGCCGCCGTCGGCAATCGCCATACGGGTACGGTAAATTGCCTTGTTGCCAAGCCAGGTGCTCTTGAACTCTCTGGGGTCAAGGTACACAACAACCTTTTCAAGGCGTTTTTTCATGTGGGTCAGATTGATCTCCTGACTCTTTTTCACTGCCGCTTCAAAGTTGGAGCGTTCTCTGCCGATATAAAGGCCGTGTATGGTAACATCGTCACCGCTGTTGGTTGTGGTGGTGAGCACATAAAGAAGGGGAATGTCTGCAATAAAATTCTCCTCGGCATAATCAAACACACGGCGAACAGGCGAAAAATCCTTGCCCATAATGCGTTCCATACCGTAAAAAGCACCCAGCATGTGGGATGAGTTAATCATAGAGGAACCGCCACAGCCCACAAATATATTCTTACTGTAATTCGCCATACCCACAACCTCGTGGGGCACAACCTGACCGATGGAAAGAATCAGGTCATAAGAAGGATCTAAAAGATGGCGGTTCACTTCAACATCTATGCTGTTATTTACAAGCCCTTCAGAAATCTGTGATACAAATTCTGCAGGAACCTCACCGACTTTTACCACATCGTTACGCCAGTTATGAACAATCATTCTGTCAAAGGGTACCCCTTCACCGAAGAACTCCTTCCATTCCTCTTGGGGCATGGGAACATGGGTTCCCAGAGCAGGCATAATGTCCACCTGACATTTATCCTTCAACAGCTCATAGTAAATCGCTGTTATTTTACCGGCACCGGAATACATTCTTGTAAAATCCGGAGGCAGGATCAATACCCGTTTGAGTTCCCGACCTTCAATGGATTTTGCCAGAGCATCTTTCAGTTCCGCATCGGAAATCCCATGATCGTTTTCGTAAATCATATCAGTCTTCCTCCCTTATATACTCAAACTTACCTATGATAATTATAACATAAAAAAAGGTATATTGCAAGCCATTTTTTGCAAAACATTCTTTCTTCATCTTGCTTTGGAGTGGTTGCTTGGAGAAGGGAAATATGAGAGAACAAAAAAGGAAACATTTTGTTCTCGCCGCCCGATTATTTTCCATATTTTAATGCAAATTTTCTTGAAAAAAAAGGGTAACTATGCTATGCTTTTTATATAACCTACAAGGAGGAATAAAAATGAAAAAAAATTATCAAGTAGTATTTACAGACAAAAACAAAGTTGAATTGCATGAAGTAGAAGTACCGAAGCCCGGGAAAGGCCAGGTGTTGCTGGAAAGCGTTGTATCCCAGATCAGCACAGGTACCGAGCTTACCATGCTTGAAGCAAATGTTGACCCTGATTCTCCCTGGATGGTACATAACATTTTATATCCCATTCTGCCCGGCTACTCCAATGCAGGTGTGATTGTTGATGTAGGGGAAGGGGTAGATAAAAGTTGGATTGGAAGAAGAGTCATGACCGATGCGACTCACGCAAGATATTCTGTTGTTACTATGGACGAATGTTTTTATACCATTCCTGACAATGTAAACTACGACGAAGCAGTATTTGCGGTTATCGCACAGATTACCATCGGTAATGTAAGAGCGGCTCAAATCAGACCGGGTGAAACTGTTGTTGTATATGGCGCAGGTCTGATCGGTCAGTTCGTTTCTCGTTTTGCAAAAATTGCAGGTGCGCTTAATGTCATCGTTGCAGATGTATCCGATTACAGATTGGGTCTGCTGCCTAAGGACAGCTCATTTATTCCTGTTAACACCAAAAACCAGGATCTGACCGAAATAATTAAAAAGGAAAACAGAGGAAAGCTTGCTGATATCGTGTTCGAAACAACCGGTAACCAGTCTCTTGCTCAGACGGAGCTTGAATGTGTTCGTGAAAATGGTAAGTTCATCATCACCAGCAGTCCCAAAGGAAAATCTGTTGTTGACTTTGACTACTGCAGCAGAATGGGTATCACCATTATCGGTGCTCACAACTGGCTGGTACATCCCTTGGTTGAAACAAGCCAGAACCCCTGGACAAAGCACAGAGATTCTGAATATTTTATTCAGCTGCTGGAAAAAGAACAGCTCAGTGTAAAGAGTCTGATCACCCACAGAGCAAACTACAAAGACGCACCTGATATGTACAAGATGTTGGTGGAAGATAGATCAAAAGCCATGGCAGTTCATCTGTACTGGGAAGACGGTAAAACAAGTTTATAAGACGGTAAAACAAGTTTATAATAAGTAAGAAAAGGGGGAGGGGATACTCCCTCTTTTTATTTGAATTTGTCTTTTTTATAAAAAGGAAATTATTGTAAAACAAATGTAATAAAGTTTTTTTTAATAAGGCTTGACAATGCCAAAATGCAATGGTATAATGTAGGCAAATAAGCGGAAAGATGACGAAAAACGCGGTTCTGATTCAAAAAATCTGCTTAAAAAAGAAAAGGGGTAAATCAACATGATTATCTACCAACTTGAAAGAGGCGAAACAGCCGATTACGCATCTAGTGAGCTTGCCAAGTACATCAAAGCAATTTGCGGCGAGGATGCAGAAATCAAACTTGAGAAAGGAAACGAGCCGGGGATTACGCTTGCTTTGTTTGATAAGCTGGGAATCAGTTACGAAGGACTTGATGATCCTAATTTTGACGATTCCTATCATATTGATATTAAGGGCTTTGACGGCTATATTGCAGCCAGCAACATCAGAACAATTCTGTACGGTGTGTACGGATATTTGTATGAAACAGGTTGCAGATTTTTCAGACCCGGTAAGGACGGGGAATATATTCCTCAAAAAGACTTGTCTGCAGTTGAAGTACAACTCACTAAAACTGCTGATTTGCGTTACCGTTCTGACTGTATCGAAGGTAGCTTAAGTCTTGAAATGATTGAGGACAGAATTGAATGGTTGCCCAAAGTCGGATTTAACAGTTATCTGATTCAGGGTACTGTTCCTACCAATATGCTTGATAGATGGTATGCTCACCAGGGAAATAAATACAAACAGGACGAAGCAATCAACCTGACCTGGAAACAAAAGCAGGACATTACCGCAAAAATTGAGAAAGCAATCAAGAAACATGGTCTTCTGTTCCACGATCTGGGACATGAATATTTGTTCCCTGCATTTGGCGTTCATGAAGATTCTGAAGTGCCTACCATGGACGAATCAATCTGGAGTCATATTGCATTGGTGAATGGAGAAAGAGTCATTCACCACAGATCCATTAAATACACCAACTTCTGTTATTCCGACCCGGTTGTTTGGGAAAAGGTTGCAGACTATCTGGTGAAATATGTCAAAGAAAAACCGGAAATTGATTTATTGCATCTGTGGCTTGCGGATAATAGTGACAACACCTGTCAGTGTGAAGAATGTTCTAAAGTAAACTATTCTGATACCTACATCAAACTGTTAAACTATGTAGATGAACAATTTACAAAGAATAACATTGATACAAAAATTGTGTTTATCCTTTATCTTGATACTCAGAAACCCCCTGTCAAGGAAGTCATTAAAAATCCTGAAAGATTTGTTATGACCATTGCCCTGGGCGGATGTGTATGGTTTGAAGCGGAAAAGGGTTATTCGGTATATGATTATGATAATGACATTGACCAGCTTGATATCTTAGGAGAACCCACCGTTCTTGCCCGTGCGATGCGTGACAGAAAGGGATGGGAAAGAGCCTTTAAGGGTGATGTGTTCTTCTATGATTATCACATGTATTCCGTGCATTTGAACGACATGGGACATAAGTATTGTGCAACCAGACTTGCAAGAGACGCGCAGTTTGTAAAAACACAGCGTGCTAATGGATTAATGAACTGCTGTACTCCCAGAGTTTATATGCCCACCGGACTTCCTCCGTATTTGTGCGGACTTTCTATGTTTGATAATAAGTTGGATGTGGAAGCGGAGCGGGATGATTACTTTGTAAAATCCTTCGGGGAAGACGGTATGAAGGCAAAAGAATATTTGGATTCTTTGTCCGACTACTTCTTGACTGATATGGTATCATTTATAGGTGTTTCTGCATTTGCAGAAGAATTTACAGATGAGACTGAACTGAAAACAAAGATGCAATGGATGTACAATCCGGAAGCAGAAGCATCCTTTAAGAAAGCAAAGGAAACTGTAAAGGAATTCTTGCCTGTGATTGAGAAGAATTTGAAACTGGAACATTCTTGCCATAGGGAATCCTGGAGAATTTTGAGAGTGCATCACGAATTGTGCCTGCGTTTGGCAGATGCATTGATCGAAGGTGCGGCAGGCGATATGACCAAAGCTCATGAAAAGTGCTATGAACTGATCGATTATCTGGCACTTCATGAGGATGAATATGCACCTTATTTCGACTTCTTCCTGTATTATAAGAGACTTCGTTTTATGTTTGGTATGACAGGAAGCGTTTGGGCAGCATTTTAATTAAATCAAGAAAAAAAGCATTGCAGAAATTCTGCAATGCTTCAGATTGCTGACAAACCCACCATTTTCAGGTGGGTTTGTGTCGTATATATTAGATTTTTGATAATTCTTGATAGAAATTGCTTATCTCTTTTCCAGAGGATATTTGCAATCTTCTTCATGTTCTGTACTGCTGCAGTG
>JAZNYR010000129.1:0-1704 GCA_045594525.1 Clostridia bacterium
AAAGCGGTCATTCCTGCAGCAGGTCTTGGAACAAGATTTTTACCTGCCACAAAAGCACAACCGAAGGAAATGATTCCCATTGTGGATAAGCCCACCATTCAATATATTATTGAAGAGGCGGTTCAATCGGGAATTGAAGACATTATTATTGTAACCGGAAGAACAAAGCGTGCCATCGAGGACCATTTTGACAAATCCTACGAGTTGGAAACAGAACTTGCAAAGGGACAAAAAGAGGAACTCCTCTCTCTGGTACAGGATATTTCCAAGCTGGCAAACATTTACTATGTTCGTCAGAAGGAGCCTCGGGGATTGGGTCATGCCATTCACTGTGCCAAAACCTTTGTAGGAAATGAACCCTTTGCCATTTTATTGGGAGACGATGTGGTGGATGCACCCGAAAAACCCTGTTTG
The DNA here is from genome assembly GCA_045594525.1 of Clostridia bacterium. Taxonomy (GTDB): domain Bacteria; phylum Bacillota; class Clostridia; order HGM11514; family HGM11514; genus SIG438. The sequence goes on from JAZNYR010000129.1 coordinate 415, forward strand.
AAGCAGATGATAGAAGTGTTTGACCAGTATCAGACCTCTGTTTTAGGGGTGCAAACCGTTCCGAAACAGGACACCAGCAAATACGGTATCGTAGCAGGAAGTCAAATTTCAGACCGCATTTATAAAGTGGATACCTTGGTAGAAAAACCAAAAGTGGAAGACGCCCCCTCTAATATTGCTATTTTGGGCCGTTACATCATTACTCCCGAAGTGTTCACCGAGCTTGAGCAAACCACTCCCGGTGCAGGCGGTGAAATTCAGCTGACGGATGCACTGGTTCGCTTGGCACAAAAACAATGCATCTATGCTTATGATTTCATCGGCAGACGGTATGATGTAGGAAACAAGGAAGGCTTTTTGGAAGCCACCGTTGAATTTGCATTAAAACGGGAAGATTTGAGAGACGAATTTTTAGCATATCTGAAAAATCTTTCTCTGTAACATAAACATAGGCTGTAGCATTTTGCTACAGCCCATTTTTTCTTTGTATGGTGTACGCATTTTTCTACACCCCATCACCAGACTGTTACTCGTTCTGCAGCCGGAACATACATCCCGTCTCCCGGCTCAATATCAAAAGCATCATAAAATTCCTGGAAATTTACCACAACGCGGTTGACGCGGAGTTTTTCCGCTGCATGCACATCCGTTTCGGAAAGGAAATTTGCATACTCCTGTCTGCTGTATTGTTTCCAAACGGTTGCATAGTGAGTGAAAAGAAGCGGATAATCCCGATTCCCCTTTGCTTTCATCAAATCCAGCACACACGCCATACCTCCCAAATCCGCAATATTTTCTCCCAGGGTTAAGGAGCCGTCACATCTGGCATGATTGCTGAGCTCTATGTTATCATAAAACGCAACTACTTTTTCGCATTTTTTCTCAAAAGTTATCCAATCCCTTTCCGTCCACCAATCCACCAATTCACCATTGCTATTGAACTGCGCACCTTGGTTATCAAAGGCATGGGTGATTTCATGAGCAATGATGGTGCCGATTCCCGCCAGATTTTCTTCTGTTTTGGCAGTTTGATCATAAAAAGGTTCTTGTAAAATCCCCATAGGAATGGTAATGGCGTTTCGGTTTGGAACATAGGCGGCATTGACCGTATAGCAATAAAGGGGCCAGGAATCTTTTGCGGCATCCTTCCCTAATGCACCTAAATTCTGGTAGTAATAATAATTTTTGATCCCACTGACATTTTTAAACAGTGTACCGTCAAATGGACGGCTGTCTGAAGTCGGATCGTAGCCATGTCGTTCTGTGAGCCAAGGAGTTGTCACCTTAACT
>JAZNYR010000130.1:0-3301 GCA_045594525.1 Clostridia bacterium
CATCCTCGGCAGAGAGCCTGCGTAACCTGCGTAGTAAATATCCCCGCCTGTTCATTCTTATTGACGGCTATGATTATACAGGCACAAATGCCAAAAATTGCAGTTTTGCCTTTGATAAGCTGGGACACGGCGCAATTGCCTGCGCCGGAGCAGGTATACTTGGCGCGTGGAAGGAGCTTGACGGCGACCCTGTGGAAGTTGCTATCTCCGAAATCGAGCGCATGAAAAAGAACCTCACCCGATATATTACTATACTTTAATGGTGTAGTGGGACAAGTAGAGCGCGTAAAAAACAAGACCTTTTCTGAAAACAGTAAGGAGGTCATCTGTTGTGGATGAAATGACAAAGAAGGATATGATTGTTCATGCAATGACAGAAATGGAATGTTATCCCGTCATTCATGAAGAGGTTGCTATACAAGAATTTACGAAAGTACCTTTTGGACAGCTTTCTGCAATGGGAGGAACTCTTGCATCAATAGCCCCTGCATTGAAAGGTGCAATAAAAAGCACAAATGATTCCGACATAGGGGAAAAGTTGTATAGGATGATTGATCCTTTGAAAGGAAAAGGAAAGGTTACCACTGTTGGTAATATATACCAAAAAGGAAAACAGGGAATTGTAGCTCGTGCAAAGTATGTCGAAGTAAAACCTTCTGTTGCTGGAACGGTAGCCCAAATCAACCCAGCAACTATGTTGATGGCAGTAGCTATATCGACCATTACAAAACAACTCGACAAAATTGAAGAAGCACAAAAGGATATTATTGAATTTTTGCAACTAAAAGAGAAGGCTATGCTGAAAGGCAATATAGCTGTTCTGCAGGAAATTCTTGACGAATACAAATATAATTGTGATAACGAAAAATATAAGAATAACAAGCATATTCAGGTTCAGGAAATCAAACGCGATGCGGAGCAGAGTATAATTTTTTGTCGCGACCAAATTGAAAACAAAGTCAGTAAAAAGGGGTTATTACATAGCGACCGAGATGTTAAGGTAAAAATTCAAAAGGTTCAGTACGAGTTTAAGGATTACGAGCTAGCAATGTACATTTTTTCTTTTTCGTCTTTCCTTGAAGTGATGTTGCTTGAGAATTTTGATGCGGGCTATTTGAACGCGGTTACAAAAAAGATTGAGCAATATGCGGGGCAATATCACAGTTTGCATGAAAAGTGTTATCAAATGATAGAGGGCGACTCGAAAACATCAATTGAAGCTTATGCGTTAAAGGGAGTTGCAGGGCTTAACCGAGCACTTGGAAAAACAATAGGGAAGATTCCAAAGATCAGTGATGGTCAGGTAGATGAAAATTTAATTGAAGCTGGGGATAAGGTGCAGAGTTTCAACGAAAAGAGGACAGAGAATACAATGGGACTTTTTGCACACGAACATTGCGTGTGTGTGCGACCTTTTGTAGATAATATTAATGCAGTTAATATGATTTATAATCAACCTATTGAATTGTTGTTTGATAGTGAGAATATATATTTTAGTTTGGAAGCTGCGCCCAACGCATCAAACTAATAAAAAACCTATCAGCTATATACCATTCTCTGACAAAAACAGGGTGTACCCAAGGGTACGCCCTGTTTTTTCTTAGTGAACCATATTGCCGCGCAGGCCGTTACGCATACGGTTTCTGCTCTGGCTGTTGCCGGAGTTGTCCTCCACACTGGGATCGGGGATATTGGTTTCCGGCACGGGAACCGTTACCTCGTCCGTGGGCATGATACTGGGCTCGGTGGTTGGTGCAGTGGTTGGTGCAGTAGTGGGTGCGGTAGTAGGCGCGGTGGTAGGCACTGTGGTGGCATCGGGTGTCATATTGGTGCAGCTACAGGCGCACAGGGTAGTGGCCATAACCAAGCCGACAATAAAAATTGCAATTTTTTTCATATTGCTCCTCCTTGTTTTCAGATTGCAACAGTAGTATTTCCGCATTTCCAAAGGTTAGACAAGAAATGTATGCCAATCGGCAAAAACAGATTGTTTTCGCGAAAAATAGAAATTATGAAAATATGCCATTGCTATTTTTGAATTTGTAGAGTATAATGGTTAAGAAATATATGAAAAAAGGAGAATTTTTTCCTATGAAGAAGCTTGCAGTTAAAAAAGATGTTGCCTGTATGGCCTGCCTGGAGTGCGTTTCCGCCTGTTCCAAGGCTTTCTATAAGCAGTTCCATCAGGATTTGTCCTGTATCCGCATTGTGGATAAGAATGGCACAGCCAAGCCCATGACCTGTATCCAGTGCGGTAAGTGCGCCAAGGTCTGTGAGGCCGGTGCAATCACTCAGAACCCCAAGACCGGTGTGTACATGATTAACAAGAAGCTGTGCACCTCCTGCGGCAAGTGCGTGGAAGCGTGCCCCATGAAGGTTATGGTAATGCCCGAGGAAGGACCTACCAGCAAGTGTATCGCCTGCGGTATCTGCGTAAAGGCCTGCCCCATGGAAGTTCTGGAAATTGTCGAGAAATAAGTTACTTATCGAAGGCTGTCGGATGTAAATCCGGCAGCCTTTTCTTTTTGCCAAATAACACAATATGTTGTAGTTATTGTTGACTTTACAGCACAAAATGTATATAATATACATGAGAAATTATAAAGTTCGGCAGGTAATAAAAATGGCTATAAAAAGAAACGAACAATACGATAATACCAGTATATCCTCACTGAAAGGGGAGGAGCGTGTCCGAAAGCGCCCTGCGGTTATTTTTGGCTCGGACGATTTGGAGGGCTGTAAGCACGCGGTGTTTGAAATTCTCTCCAATGCAATTGACGAGGCCCGTGAAGGTCATGGCGATACGGTCATCGTTACCCGATACGAGGATTTTTCTGTTGAGGTAGAGGACTTCGGCCGTGGCTGTCCTGTTGACTATAACGAAAAAGAAAAGCGGTACAACTGGGAGCTGGTTTTCTGCGAAATGTATGCCGGCGGTAAATACGGCGAAAACGGAGAAAACTACGAGTATTCTTTGGGTCTGAACGGCCTTGGCGCTTGCGCCACCCAGTATGCTTCCGAGTTTTTTGATGCCACCATTCGCCGGGATGGCTTCCGTTATGATCTGCATTTTGAGAAGGGCAGAAACAAGGGCGGATTGAAGAAAGAGCCCACTGACCGGGGCAGGAAAACCGGCTCGATTTTCCATTGGCGTCCGGACAAGCAGGTCTTTACGGACATTAACATTCCCGTAGAGTATTACCGGGATGTGCTGCGCCGGCAGGCTGTTGTCAATAAGGGCATTACCTTCCGTTTCCGCAATCAGGTAGGCAATAAGTTTGAGACCGAGGAATTCTGCTAT
>JAZNYR010000131.1:0-2781 GCA_045594525.1 Clostridia bacterium
ACTTGGGATCGGGTACAACACAAAAAGTTCGGGACGGGAATGATTTTAGATGTTACACCAAAAGGGGACGATTTGCAGTTGGAGATTGCATTTGAATCCTGCGGGACCAAGACGCTGATGTCCTCTTTTGCCCCATTGACCATTTTATCATAATGGAGAGTGAGAAAGATGAGTAAGAAACTAAAAGATGAACAGATAGACCGTCTGTTTGAGGGAATGCTCAAATTACAGTCCGTGGAAGAATGTTATCGTTTTTTTGAGGACCTTTGTACCATATCCGAAATCAAAGCAATGGCACAGCGGTTTCAGGTGGCACTCATGCTGGATGAACAGCGGGTCTATACAGAGATTGAACAGGAAACAGGGGCAAGTTCTGCTACGATCAGCCGAGTCAATAAAAGTCTGTTATACGGTGAGGACGGATACCGTCTGGTATTAAAACGGTTAAAGGAAGAACACAATGAGTAGTTATGAAAGCTTTGCGGCTCTGTATGACCGCCTGATGACGGATGTGGATTATGAGGGCTGGTGCGATTATCTGGAGGATTCCTTTGCACGGATGAAGGTGAAGCCAAAGCTGGTGCTGGAGCTGGGATGCGGAACGGGGAATTTGACCGTTCGTCTGGCAAGCAAGGGATATTCCATGATTGGACTAGACAATTCTGCTGATATGCTGTCTGTTGCCACCCAAAAATCCGAAGGTTTGGATATTTTATATTTATTACAGGATATGACCGAGTTTGAACTCTACGGCACAGTGGATGCAGTGGTTTGCTCTTTGGATTGCCTGAATTATCTGACGGAAGAGGGAATGCTGGAGCAATGTTTTTCTCTGGTTTCGTTATATTTAAATCCCGGAGGCGTATTTTTATTTGATTTAAACACACAATATAAAATGGAACACATCTTAGCGCCCGAAACTTTTTTGTATGATGACGGAGAAGTATTTTACACCTGGCAAAGCATTTGGGATGAGGAATACGGAGAATGTGAATATGACCTGACCTTTTTTGTGAAAGAAGGAGAGATGTACCGCCGATTTGAGGAAACCCATCTGCAAAAGGCGTACTCTGTTTCGGAGGTGGAGCAGGCTTTGAAAAAGGCAGGCTTGGTATTGGAGGAAATGGTGGACGGGTTTGACCGAAAACCCGTCTCCGAAAAAACAGAACGAATCCTTTTTGCAGCGAGGAAATAATTTTGTATTTGTGAAAAAATGGAAGGTTTTGTCGAACGATTTTGGGAATTTTTAATAAAAAAAGATTGACAAGTCCTTCTTATTATGATAAAATAATTATGTAGCATGGCATTTATGCTACGATAAAAGCTTTAGGAGGAATTTTTAAATGCAAACTGGTAAAGTAAAATGGTTTAATGCGGAAAAGGGTTATGGCTTCATCGAAAGTGAAGACGGTACTGATGTATTTGTTCATTTTTCCGCAATCAACGCCGAAGGTTACAAGACCTTGGACGAAGGCATGACTGTTGAGTTTGAAGTTGTTGAAGGAGCAAAGGGTCCTCAGGCTGCTAATGTTACAAAAGCATAAGTTCAGCCTCTACTTATAAATGAATTTAACAAGTGCAGTAGAAAGCCTCATATTTGATATGAGGCTTTTTTACAGCCGGAGGAAAGAATATGGATACAGTATTAAAAACAATTGCCAATCAACAAATCCGTGCCTATGCCGCGGTCACAACGGATATGGTAAATGAGGCGGTTAAGCTTCACAAGACCATGCCTGTGGGAACAGCGGCACTGGGTCGTGCACTTACTGCAGTTTCCATGATGGGTGCTATGCTCAAAGAGAATGGAGAAACCGTTTCCATTCAATTTAAGGGGGGCGGCCCTTTGGGTACCGTGTTTGCCATGAGTGAGTTCGGTTCCAAGGTAAGAGGGTATGTGGATAACCCCTATGCAGACCTTCCCTTAAATCACAGAGGAAAGCTGGATGTAAGAAACGCAGTAGGGGTGGACGGAACATTAAGTGTTGTCCGTCAGATTGTGGGGGGTGACCCGTATGTTGGGCAGGTGCCCCTGGTAAGCGGTGAGATTGCAGACGATTTGACCGTGTATTATGCCAAAAGTGAGCAGATTCCCACAGCTGTTGGGTTGGGGGTTTTAGTGGATGTGGATTACACCGTAAAAGCCGCAGGGGGCTTTATTATCTCCCTCCTTCCCGGTGCAGAGGAGGAAACCATTCAGTTGGTGGAAAAGGGTCTGCTTCGAGTAAAATCTGTGACCGATTTGATTGTAAACGGAGCAGACGCAAAAGGAATCCTGACCGCAGTGCTGGGAGAGGATGCAGAGCTTGACGAAATGGAAACAATCGTTCCTTCTTACTGTTGCCATTGTTCCATGGAGAAAATGGAACGGGGACTGTTAAGTCTGGGACGGGAAGAATTGGAAAAGTTAGCTGAAAAAGAAGATGATGCAGAGCTGGTTTGCCATTTCTGCAATCATAAATATTATGTTTCGCAAAAGCGACTGCTTGAATTGTCAAAGAAAGCAAAAGCATAGTGGGGTTGGGGAAAATGCACCGACCGTAAAAAAAGAGAAATAATGGCAGACTGGGAAAAAGGAAGGGATATTTTGTCAAAATGAATCGCAGACAGTACACTGGTACGACAAGTGTTCATTTTGGCAAAAAGCAAGCAACCGCTTGGAAAATTCGATGTTTTCCAAGCGGTTTTTCATGTTTTCTAACAGATAAAGCTGATTATTATTTCCTTATTGTCTTTCTTTGCTTGCGGTAGACCGACTTTTTCGACGGTCTGGGGGTTGTA
>JAZNYR010000132.1:0-31327 GCA_045594525.1 Clostridia bacterium
ATGCGGTCTGTGCATTTTGCGACCGACCCTTACATTTCACATTTATTTCAGCTGACTTTCTACCAGGCTTTCGCCACAGTATATTTCCCGAAGCTTGGGTTTTTCAATTTTGCCGGTGGGATTTCTGGGCACCTGAGCAAAAATAATTTTATGAGGCCGTTTATAACGGGGCATTCCTTTGCAGAATTCCTGAATATCTTCCTCGGAACAGGTTTCCCCTTCCTTAATTTCAATAATTGCTGTTGCAATTTCTCCCAGTCTTGCATCAGGAAGACCGATTACGGCAACATCCTTAATGGCACTGTGAGCACGGAGGAAATCTTCAATCTGTACGGGATAAAGGTTTTCTCCCCCGCTGATGATCACATCCTTTTTCCGGTCAACCAAGTAGATAAAACCGTCCTCATCCTCTTTTGCCATATCTCCTGTATATAACCAACCGTCATGAAGCACTTCTGCGGTGGCTTTGGGGTCATTATAATAACATTTCATGACTCCGGGACCGTACACTGCCAGCTCTCCCACATCCCCTTTGGGAACAGCATTTCCCTTATCATCGATAATCTTTACCTGCCAGCCGTAGCCTGCAATTCCGATTGCGCCAACCTTATGGATGTTTTCCACGCCCAGATGCACGCAGCCGGGTCCGATAGATTCGCTCAAGCCGTAGTTGGTATCGTACTGATGATTGGGGAAAATGGTCTTCCACCGCTTAATTAGGCTGGGGGGAACGGGCTGTGCACCGATGTGCATCAATCTCCAGGAAGACAGGTCGTATTTCGACAGGTCAATTTCTCCCCGGTCAATGGCATCTAAAATATCCTGTGCCCAGGGTACCAAAAGCCATACAATACTACATTTTTCGCTGGCTGCCGTTTCGATAATGGTAGAGGGACGAACACCCTTTAACAGCACCGCACGGCTTCCTGAAATCAGGCTGCCGAACCAGTGCATTTTGGCGCCTGTGTGATACAGAGGCGGGATACACAAAAAGACATCCTCATGGGTTTGTCCGTGATGATTTTGCTCCACTTGACAAGATTGGACCAAGCTTGTATGGTCATGCAAAATTGCTTTGGGAAACCCTGTGGTGCCGGAAGAAAAATAAATGGCTGCATCATCAGAATCAGTAAGCGTAATTTCCGGCTTCGTGCTGGAAAAATTGGTTGCCAGGTGCAGATAATTTTCCGCAAAACTGGGGCAATTATCCCCTATGTAAAAAAGCAGCTTCACATCCGGAATTTTATCGCAGATTTCTTCCATACGACCAATAAATTCAGGCCCGAAAAAGAGGGCATCTACCTCAGCCAGCTCCAGACAGTATTTGATTTCTTCAGAGGTGTAGCGGTAATTTAGGGGTACCGCCAAAGCACCTGTTTTCAAAATACCGAAATAAACCGGAAGCCACTCCAAGCAGTTCATCAACAAAATGGCAACCTTATCACCTTTTTTAATACCACGGCTAATCAAGAGATTTGCACAGCGGTTTGCTTTTTCTTCAAACACACTCCAGGTAATCTCACGGCGGTAAGATTCCCCCTGCTTGGCCTCAATCAGTTCGTATTCCTTCCAGGTAACACGACGAACCTCTTTTACCTCCGGATTAATTTCCACAAGAGCAGTTTCTGCTCCGTACAACCCGGCATTTCTTTCTAAATATTCTGTAATGGGCATAGTAAAGTCTTCCCTTCTTTATAATTGAAATAGTAGTATAATCAATGGAATGGTAATAATGGATAGCAAAGTGGAAACAGATACAATTTCAGAAGCATAATCTGCATCCAGATGATACTTTTTTGCAAACAGAGCAGATACTGCCGCGGAAGGACAGGCGGTAGAAATCATGACTGCTTGTGCTACCGTCTGATCCATAGGCAATAATTTTGCAATCCCTATGGAAATCAAGGGAATGAGAACCAGCCGAACTGCACATACAACATACATCCCACCGCTTTTGATCACCCGTTTGATATTCAGATTGGCAAGATAAAACCCCAGCACAATCATAGAAAGAGGAGTGTTCAAATTTGCTAAATGTTTAATAGGCTCCAAAACGATAGAGGGCAGTTGAATCTGTGCAAAAAAGAGAATTAAACTGATGGTCGTTCCCACAACACCAGGGTTAAAAATTGCTTTCTTCAAAGAAATTTCGTTCTTATCTCCAGCCGTATATACATAAACCCCATGTGTCCAGTAAAGAATCGAAAATACTGCCAAGTAAGCAGAGCCATAAAACACACCGTCTGAACCCAACGCTGCGGAAAGAAGCGGAATTGCCATAAAACCGCAGTTAGAATAAACGGAGCAGAAAATATTGATCCGATACCGCTTTGAGGGTTCCTTACGGAACAATAAATGAGAAAGCAAAATGGCTACTCCGTTGGTAATCAGGGAAAATACCACAGCCACAAGCAACCCTCGTACCAGCTTGACTTCCAATTCTTTTTGATAAGCGTTAATCAGCACGCACGGGGTTACCACTTTTAACAACAGATTGGTAAACTGATCAATCCCCGTTTGGGTTACCATCTGCTTCTTTTTCATTACTGCACCCACCAGAATCAGCAGAAAAATCACTGCCACCTGTTGAGCCACTATCCATGCAAGTTCCATGAAACCGTCTCCTAATTTCTGCATATAAAATTATTATAACACTTTTTTCCCCTTTTTGCAAGAGAAAAGGATTTCTTTTTCAGAAATCCTTTCTTATTATAACCTGTTTTTAAAAATTTACCTTGGCTTTCTATTATATTTGTCATAAAATAAAAAGCTACAGTTCCCTTCGTTAGGGATGGAGAAAAATAGTGCAGAATGAACAAACTGAGCAAAAGCAAGGTTTAAGCTTGTTTTTGGGCACCCGAAGTCGTATGTGGATACGACGAGTGGCGATGTTTGTTTATAGCATAAAGCAAAATTCTTGCTTTATGCGATCGGTGCATTTTTCTACAACCCTTTACTTTCTTTTCTTAATCATAGTACCGATTCCCGAATGAGTAAAGATTTCAAGCAAAATACAGTGAGGCAGGCGACCGTCGATAATATGGACGCTGTTGACGCCTGAATCAATGGCCTCTAAGCATCCCAAAATCTTGGGAATCATCCCGCCTGTAATGACGCCGTCTTCAATCAGCTTTAAAATTTCATCCTGAAAAATTTCGTAAATAATGTTATCGTTTCCATCCTTTACACCGCTCACATCGGTGAGGGTAATGAGCTTTTCCGCTTTGATGGCACAAGCTACGGCACTGGCAACGGTATCGGCATTAATATTGTAGCTGTTGCCTTCCTCGTCCATACCAATGGGTGCCACAACGGGAATAAATTCATCCTGAATCAAATGGTCTAAAATATGAGTATTAATGTGGGTAATTTCACCTACAAAGCCGATGTCTTCCGCTTTTCCCTCAATTTCGGGAGTGAATTTTTTACAATGAATCAGACCGCCGTCAATCCCGCAAAGACCCAATGCTTTTCCTCCGTTACAGTTGACCAAAGACACGATTTCCTTATTGGTTTTTCCCATCAGAACCATCTGCACAACCCGCATGGTTTCTTCATCCGTCACACGAAGGCCGTTTTTAAAGTGACTTTCGATGTTCATATCAGAAAGTGCCTTGTTAATATCGGGTCCGCCCCCGTGCACCACAATGGGGTTAATACCGATAAACTTCAACAAAGTGATGTCCTCCATAACAGAAGCCTTCAAATCCTCGTTAATCATGGCATTTCCGCCATACTTGATAACAAAAGTTTTGTTAGAAAATTTCTGAATATAAGGCAGCGCCTCAATCAAGATATTTGCTTTTTTAATCAAAGAATTTACATCCATGGTTTCTTCTCCTTACAGATAAAATGCAGGGCAATCCAATGCCGTATTTTCGGGCAGACCAAACAGCAGATTCATATTCTGCACTGCCTGACCTGCTGCCCCTTTGAACAGATTGTCAATACAGCTTACCACAATCACCCGTCCCGTTCTGGGGTCAGCAACCAGCCCCATATCTACAAAGTTGGAGCCAGCCACATGATTGGTTTCAGGGAGCTTTCCTTCTTCATAAATTCTGATAAAATATTCATCCTGATAAAATTCCTTGTAAACCGCCAACAATTCTGCTGTGGACATCGGAGCTTTTAACTTACCGTAAATGGTTGCCAAAATCCCTCTTTTCTGGGGAATCAGGTGGGGGGTAAAAGAAAGGACAATGTCCTCTCCTGCCAGCAGGGACAATTCCTGCTCAATTTCAGAGGTGTGCCGATGCTTTGCCACACCATAAGCCTTGGTATTTTCCGTACATTCGCAGAAATGCTGGTCAATCACCAATTTTCTGCCCGCACCCGACACACCGGACTTTGCATCAATAATCACCGAATCAGGCTCAATCAAACCTTTTGCAAGCAAGGGTGCTGCTCCTAAAATGGAACAGGTGGTATAACAACCGGGGTTGCCGATTAATCTTGCCTTTTTTATGTCTTCACGGTACAGCTCACACAGACCGTAAACCGATTCCTTTAATAAATCCTTTGCACAATGGTCAATGCCGTACCACTGACTGTAAATATCAGGGTCACGGTAACGGAAATCTGCACTTAAATCAATCACCTTCAAAGTCGGGCTTTCCATCAGCGCCGCAATGGTTTCGGCAGACGCACCGTGGGGAAGGGCGGTAAACACCACATCACAGTCCCGCTTTAACACTTCCGTATTCAAATCTTCACAAACCAAATCCTGCACCTTTCGCAAAGAGGGATACAGCTCCGTCAATTTCTGACCGGCATAGCTTTTGGACATAGCATGAACAATTTCTGTTTCCGGGTGATAGCTTAAAATTCTCACAAGCTCGGCACCTGCATAACCTGTTGCACCGATAATACCAACTTTGATCATAATGACACCTCATTTATAGTAATGTTATAATTATACAACAAAACGAATAAAAATTCAAGTCTTTTTTTGTCTTCTTTCCTATTTTTAGCATTTTACACAAATGCAACTCATAAATTACTATGAAAGGTGGGAGGAAATGTGATGTTAGATGAGTTGAAAATCGGACAAACCGGACGGATTCTTTCGGTAGAGGGAGAAGAACGGCTGAAAAACAGACTATATGATTTGGGATTATTGCCCGGCACAGCCGTCACCCTCAAGGGAATTGCTCCTTTGGGCGACCCGTTGGAGCTTTCTTTACGGGGATATTCCCTTTCTTTGCGGGCATCTCATGCCAAACAAATTTTGATTGAGGAGGATTCTTCTCTATGGTAATCGCCCTGGCAGGAAACGCAAACTCAGGAAAAACCACCCTTTTTAATGCGCTGACGGGCGCCTCGGCTCATGTGGGAAATTTCCCCGGTGTCACAGTGGAATACAGACAGGGACAAGTAACATGGAGTCCCTCTCTTACCCTACTGGATTTACCCGGGGTTTATTCCCTGACGCCTTATTCAGAAGAGGAGGAGGTCACAAAAAAAGCATTGCAAAAGGTGCAAGGCATTATTAATGTGGCAGATGCTTCCAATTTGCCTCGCAATCTATACCTGACTTTGCAGTTAACAGAGCTTGGGATTCCTACGGTACTGGCTATCAACATGATGGACGAGGCAACTCATTTGCAAATTGATTGTTCCAAATTAACAAAGCTTTTAGGAGTGCCGGTCATTGGGATTTCTGCCAGAAAAAAGGAAGGCCTGCGGGAGTTAACTCAACTTTTGACACAGCAGATGGAACAAAAAGTTCGCCCTCGTTGTCCCGTTCCCCCGGTGCGAGGAGAGGAGTATGTCATCAGTGCGGACAGGCGGTACCGATATATTGAAACCCTTTGCCGTGAGTGCATCCGTCAGACCAACAAGAAAAGAACAACGGAGAAGTTAGACCGACTCCTTCTTCATTCAAAGTGTTCTTTTCCCGTTTTGTTCGGCGTACTTTTGCTGTTATTCTTTATTCCCTTTGGACCTTTGGGCACATGGCTTCAAAAAGGAACAGAGGCAATCATCACACAAGTTTCCCAAATCCCTTTCCCCTTCTTTCCTCCTTGGTTTCAATCCTTTTTGCAGGATGGAATTTTTAGGGGAGTGGGCAGTGTGTTATCCTTTTTTCCTTGTATTTTACTGTTGTTTTTCTGTCTTTCCTTGTTGGAGGACAGCGGATATTTAGCACGGATTTCCTTTTTAGCAGACCGCCCCCTGCAAACAATCGGTCTTTCGGGGCGATCGGCAGTCCCTTTTTTGACCGGCTTTGGCTGTACTGTTCCCGCCGTTGCCGCCGCAAAAACCATGCCTTCTCAACGGGATAAATTATTAACGGTGCTGTGTCTTCCCTTTGCTTCCTGCAGTGCCAAATTGCCCGTTTACACCTTTGTAACAGGGGCGTTGTTTCCCGGATCCGGCTTTCTCATTATTTTTTTGCTGTACCTGTCAGGCATTTTATGGGGCATCATCAACACTGCTTTTTCCCATAAATTCTTGGTTCGGGGGGAGTCGGAATCCTTTGTGATGGAGCTTCCCCGCTACCGTTTTCCCAATTGGAAACAAAGCCTTAAATACACCCTGCAACAATCGGGAGAATTTATAAAAAAAGCATTCACTGTTATTTTTCTTGCCAGTGTATTGATTTGGGTGTTACAGTATTTTTCTCCTCAAGGAAACACGGCAGAAGAATTTCAACAGAGTATTTTATTCTGTTTGGGAAAAAGAATTGCGCCCCTATTCTCCCCCCTGGGCTTTGGAACGCCAGAGGCGGCATCCGCTCTTTTGGCAGGCTTGGGAGCAAAAGAGGCGGTCATCAGTACATTAAGTGTGCTGACAAAGGATGTAACATCCCTGTTTTCCCCCCTGTCCGCCTTTTCATTTTTGCATTTTGTGCTGCTTTATATGCCCTGTGCGGCCGCATTTGCCGCCGTTCGCCGAGAATTGGGAACAGTTTCTGCCACCCTTGCCTTTGTTTACCAGACCGCCTTTGCCTGGCTTGTTTCCTTTGGAATTTATCAGTTAGGACTGAAGCTTTTGGGATAAAACAGCCTTTTTATATTACAAAATAAAGACAAATCGACTAATTTTTGGATACCAACATTGACAAAAAGGAAAAAATAGGATATAGTGAGGAGATGGAAAGGTTTAAGAAAGGAATGATGAACCATGAAAAAAACCGCACTTGTTCTGACCTTGTGCATCTTACTTTCGCTGTGCTCCATCGTCTTTGCCGAACCTCAAGGAACCTTTTACAAACAATACGGCATTTGGTTTGATAAAGAAACCGGCACCGTTACCGGTTTTGAAGAAGGAATCACAAGTCTTACGATTCCCTTTAAAATTGACGGCAAAAAAGTTACAAAGATTGGAGACGGTGCTTTTTCGGAATGTGATACGCTGGAACGACTGGTGCTTCCGGGTTCCGTTACCGAAATCGGTAATCAGGCATTTGCAGGCTGTACAGCACTCAAGGAGCTGTCCCTTTCGGATAACATTACCCGCATCGGAACCGAAAGCTTTGCCCAATGTACGGCATTGGAAACCTTTACTCTGCCCGATTCCTTGGAAAACTTCGGAAATTATGCATTAATGGGCTGTAGTAATCTTACAGAAATCAGCTGTTCTGCACGAAATCGAAATTTCAGCTGTCAGGAGAGTGTGTTGTTTGATAAAGATCAAACCACTTTGATTCAGTATCCTGCAGGAAATCAGGCTACCGCCTACACAGTACCCGAAACCGTAACCTCTATTGGCGGGGGTGCGTTTTCCTTCTGTACCTCTCTGACAGCGATTACTTTACCCGAAACACTCTCCTCCATTGGAGAATATGCCTTTTTTAACTGCGATAGCCTTGAGGAAATTACCGTTCCCGATTCCGTTATCAAAATCGGAAAAGAGGCGTTTGGCTGGTGTGATTCGTTGCAAAAAGTAAGTCTGCCCAACGATTTAAAAACCATTGAATACGGCTTGTTCTGGTTTGCAAAAAACTTGAAAGAAATTACGATTCCTGATTCCGTTACAGAAATTAGTGATTATGCCTTCTCTCGTTGCGAATCCTTGTCCGCGGTCTCCTTCCCTGAAGGCATGACCGCCCTGGGAGAAGAAAGCTTTGCCTATTGTAATCATTTGACAGAAATCATTCTTCCCAAAACCCTTGCCACAATCGGTAACAAAGCCTTTTTTGATACAGCTCTTGTCCGTGTGACCGTAAAAAACGGGGAAACAAACTTTGGAGAAGATGTTTTTCAAGGTTGCGGACCCTTGCAATTCTTTACACCCGAGCATACGGCGGTGCAGCAATATGTTCTTGATCGCGGAGATGAATGGGAAAAAATCGTCACCGTTACTTATTTGGGGCATAAAATTCTCTTTGACCAGCCCCCTGTAACCAGATCTGACAGAACACTGGTGCCCCTCCGTGCCATTTTTGAAACCATGGGGGCAACCGTTTCCTGGGACGAAGCAACCCAGACCGTTACAGCTGTTCGCGGGGACCGTACTCTGACTCTGCAGATTAACAATCAGACCATGACAGTAAACGGAGAGACGGTAGTGCTGGATGTTCCTCCCCAACAGATTAACGACAGAACCCTGGTGCCCGTCCGTGCAGTGGCAGACGGACTCAACAGCGATATTTACTGGGATGAGGAGACACAAACTGTTTCCATCTGGGAAAAAGAAGGATAGGGCTGTAGCAAAATGCACAGACCGTATAAAGCAGAAAAAGGCATAATAAGACTAACAAAAATTTGAATAAATAAACTGAAAAATAAAGTAAAGTAGAAATTTGTTTGCTAACAAATTTCGTTGATTTCCTTGCTTTATACTATAAACAAACATCGCCTCTCGTCGTATCCACATACGACTTCGGGTACCCAAAAGCAAGGCAAAGCTTCTCTTTTGCTCAGTTTGTTCATTCTGCACTATTTTTCTCCACCCCCTAAAAACAAGGGCTGTGGCAAAATGCACAGACCGTATAAAGCAGAAAAGGGCATAACAAGACCGAACAAAAACGAAATCGGCTGTGGCAAAATCATTTGCCACAGCCTTTCTTTTTACAGTTATTCACACTGATGCTGCCGTCTGCGGCAAGTACAAAAACGCACAATTAATGCAACAACCGCAAGCACGAATAAAATCACTGCAAGAATGATAAACGCAATCAAATTTTCGCCAATGGTTGCTACCAGTGTGGTTGCACCGAGAATCAAACCCAGTACAAAAGTAAACAGTACCGCAAAAATAATAAACGGAATCCATTCACAGCAGGTTCTTCTGTTACAGCATTCATTGTTATTTACATAATAATTTGTCATGATAGTATCACCTCACACTTCCATACTATGCAAAAACCACCTTTAATGTCCCTTTCTGCTGAAAAATTCTCCTGTAATTTTTGAAAAAGTATTGATAAAATTCGGAAAATATGATATGATAAATATGCTAAACATAACTTAATATCATTTTGGGTAGGAATATTTTATGGGAATAATATATTCTTTCTTTTTCATACTATCTCTTAGACTTTTGCAAAAAATGCAAATCTCCTTAGAGGTAGTATGGTTTCATTCCTACTCTTATTTAAGTTATGTTTAGCAACAGACGAGGTTTGCGTTTTTTATGCGTTGGCTTCGGCTGGCGCATTTTTTATTGAGAAAAGAAGGAATGATTTATGGTAAAATGTGTTTTAATAGGCGACGATATGACTTGTTTGGATACGGATGCAACGATTCGGATTGAGCGCCACATAGAAAACTTGATCAATCAGCACCAATCCATTGCATTTTATTACTCGCCAACCGATTTTTTTGGCATTTTTTGTAAATTGACCGTTGAAAGTACGATAAGACTTTATCATAATAAAACCATTTTAAAGTTTGAAGGAAAAATCACATCAAAAATAATAGAAGAAGCCAATTTTTGTATTACCTGTATTCCTCGGGAAACATTCTGTCCGGATATTGTGAATCAAATAGACAAAAGAAAGGCACAAGGATTGTTGGAAGAATTTGATACCATTCGTTCCTATGTGGAACCGGATTGGGAAAAGGTATTTCTTTTATAGAACATCATATTTTACAATTTTTTACTTACAAGAGGAAGTAGCGATTTTTTTGCTACACCCTCTTTTTTTTAAAATTTTTTCCTATATTGGTTGATGTATTGGAAAATTTATGGTATAATAAGATGATAGATATTTTATCTTCTCTTCCTGCGGAGAATTTTCAGAAATTAGCAGGAGAAGGGAAAGGAAATCACATGTTTAAAGCATTAGTTGAAAAGGTAATCGGCACCTATTCAGAGCGTGAAATCAAGCGGATTATCGGTACAGTAGATAAAATTGAAAGCTTAGAAGAAGAATACAAAGGGTTAACCGATGAAGAATTAAAAGCAAAAACCCCTTATTTAAAAGATCGGCTTGCAAAGGGAGAAACCTTAGATGACATTCTCCCCGAAGCCTTTGCAACAGTACGGGAGGCAGCTTGGCGTGTGCTGGGAATGCGTCATTTCCGCGTACAGCTCATGGGCGGTATTATCCTGCATCAGGGAAGAATTGCTGAAATGAAAACAGGGGAAGGAAAAACTCTGGTGGCAACCCTGCCCTCCTACTTAAATGCCTTAACGGGCAAGGGGGTACACATTGTTACAGTCAACGACTATCTTGCCAAGCGTGACAGCGAGTGGATGGGAAAAATCCATGAATTTTTAGGGTTAAAGGTAGGTCTGATTGTAAACGGGCTGGACAAAAACGAACGGAAAGAAGCTTACGAGGCGGACATTACTTACGGCACCAACAACGAATTTGGGTTTGACTATTTGAGAGATAACACCGTCATTTACAAAGAACGAATGGTGCAAAGAGGTCATTACTTTGCCATTGTGGACGAAGTGGACTCTATTTTGGTGGACGAAGCAAGAACTCCTTTGATTATTTCGGGTCAAGGAGATAAATCCAGCGAATTATATACTCAGGTGGATGCCTTTGTCCGGGGCTTACAAAAAACCAAGGTGATTGAGCTGAATAACAAGGAATCCCAGGACGACATGGAAGGGGATTATCTGGTGGATGAAAAAGCAAAAACCGCCACCCTAACCCCTGCGGGCACCAAAAAGGCAGAACGGTATTTCGGTGTGGAAAATTTAACCGACCCGGAAAACATTTCTCTCCTTCATCACATCAATGTTGCCATCCGTGCTTACGGCATTATGCAACGGGACATTGACTATGTGGTAAAAGACGGGCAAGTGCTGATTGTGGATGAATTTACAGGCCGTATCATGAACGGCAGACGGTACAGCGAGGGTCTGCACCAGGCAATCGAAGCCAAGGAGCATGTGAAAATTGAAAACGAAAATAAGACTTTAGCAACCATCACCTTCCAGAATTATTTCAGACTATATGAAAAACTGTCAGGTATGACAGGGACTGCCCAAACAGAAGAAACGGAATTTCAGCAGATTTATAAGCTTGATGTTGTGGCAATTCCCACCAACAAGCCTGTGGCAAGAAAAGACCTGCCCGACCTGATTTATAAAAACGAAGCAGGAAAATTCCGAGCAGTCATTCAGGATATTATTAAAACTCATCAAAAGGGTCAGCCTGTGCTGGTGGGTACCATTTCCATTGAAAAATCAGAGCTTTTGAGCCGTGAATTAAAGCGGGCGGGTGTGAAGCACGAAGTGTTAAACGCAAAGCACCATGAACGAGAAGCCCAGATAGTTGCCCAGGCGGGAAAACCCGGTGCGGTTACCATTGCTACCAACATGGCAGGGAGAGGTACCGACATTGTGCTGGGCGGCAACGCAGAATTTATGGCAAGAAGTGAATTAAAACGGTTAGGCTTTTCTGAAAGCGCCATTTTGGAGGCAGACGGAAACGGGATTACAACAGACGAAGAAGTACTGGAGGCAAGAAAAACTTTCCATGAGCTGACCGAAAAATACAAGGAAGAGTTAAAACCGGAACGGGATGCGGTATTAGAGGCAGGCGGTCTTTATATCATCGGCACCGAACGGCACGAAAGCCGACGGATTGACAATCAATTAAGAGGTCGTTCCGGCCGTCAGGGTGACCCGGGTCAGTCAAGATTTTATCTTTCTCTGGATGACGACCTGATGCGTCTGTTTGGCTCGGATAAAATGAAAACCATGGTCGAGGCCATGGGCTTAAAAGACGATGAGGCAATTGAAAACGGACTTCTGACCAAGCAGATTGAAGCCGCTCAACGAAGAGTGGAAGGCAGAAACTTTGACATTCGTAAAAATGTGTTAAACTACGACGATGTGTTAAATGTACAGCGTCAGAAGGTTTATTCGCAACGGCAACAGGTGTTGGATTGTGCGGACATTCATGATAATGTAAAACGGATGATGCGGGATGTAATTACTGATTTTGTTCAGATGCACACCGCACAAAGCAACTACCCTGAAGAATGGGATTTAAAAGCAATCATTGAGCATTTTGAATCTCTGTTCTTACAACCCGGTCAACTGACCTTTACCAGACAGGAAATTCAGGAGCTGACCAAAGATAGTCTCATTAACACTCTGGTAGAAGAAGCCTATGCGGCTTATGACAAAAAGGAACAGGAATCAGGAAGCGAAGTTCTCCGTGAATTTGAACGGGTGATTTTACTCCAGATTGTGGATAAAAACTGGATTGAGCATATTGAAAACATGGAGCAATTAAAGCAAGGCATTTTCCTTCGCGCCTTTGCCCAGCACGATCCTCTTGTGGAATACAAAATGGAAGGATCGGATATGTTTGACGAAATGAATGACAATATCCGCCGTGAAATGGTGGAAATGGCATTCCGTGTCCGCATTAAGCAAAATATTCAAAGAGAGCAGGTTGCCTCCCCTGTGGAAAGCTCTCACGGTACAGGGGGAGAAAAGGTCAGCCGCACGGTTGTAAAGGCGCCCAAGGTAGGAAGAAATGATCCCTGTCCCTGCGGTTCGGGCAAAAAGTATAAAAAATGCTGCGGAGCATCCGCAAGTGATGAATAAAGAAAGCGAATGAAGTAAAAGGAGTTGATAATATGTTAGAGTTCGACGAATCCCGCTTGACCTTGGCGGGTATGGAACAAGATATCAATGATTTGAGGGATTCACTTTGACGTTGCAGGCTTAAAAAAGCAGATTGCTGCATTGGAAGAACAGACCGTTCAACCCGGATTTTGGGATGATATGGAAAATTCCTCAAAAATTCTGCAAAAAACCAAGGGGTTAAAAGACCGTGTTGCCGCTTTTGAAGAATTGGACAACACCTGGCAGGATTTGACCGTTTTGGTGGAAATGGCAGATGAAGAGGAAGATTTATCCGTTTTAGATGAGGTAAAAAGCGGTGTTTCTTCTTTGATCGAACGGTTGGAACAGATGAAACTGGATACCCTTCTTTCCGGCCCCTATGACAAGAACAATGCCATTGTAACCCTTCATGCAGGGGCAGGCGGAACGGAAGCTCAGGACTGGGCGGAAATGCTGTTCCGTATGTATGTCCGCTGGGCAGAACGCCGCGGATTTACCACAGAAACTCTAGATTTCCTTGCAGGAGATGAAGCAGGAATCAAGAGTGTTACCTTTATGATTTCAGGCTTAAATGCTTATGGCTATTCAAAAGCAGAAAAAGGGGTACACCGTCTGGTGCGTATCTCTCCTTTTGATGCTTCAGGACGGCGACACACCTCTTTTGCCTCCTTGGAAGTCATGCCCGAGCTTGATGACGATGTGAAAATTGACATCAATCAAGACGATTTAAAAGTAGATACTTACCGTTCCAGCGGTGCGGGAGGGCAGCACATTAACAAAACCGACTCTGCCATCCGCATCACCCACATTCCCACAGGAATTGTGGTGGCTTGTCAGAACGAACGGTCACAGCACAAAAACCGTGATATTGCAATGAAAATGCTGATGGCAAAGCTGTTGGAATTAAAGGAACAGGAAAACAAGGAAAAAATCGAGGACTTGAAGGGCGAACAAAAGGAAATTGCCTGGGGCAGTCAGATTCGCTCCTATGTGTTCCATCCCTACAACCTGGTCAAGGACCACCGTACAGGCTTTGAAATGGGCAACATCGGCGCGGTTATGGACGGGGATTTGGACGGTTTTGTCAACGCTTATCTGAAGCAAAGTGTAAATAAGGGAGAATAAACCATGTTTGATAAATTAGCAGGTCTGGAAACAAAGTTTCTGGATTTAAGTGATAAAATCAATGACCCGGCAGTGATTGCCGACCAAAGCCAGTGGCAAAAATATATGCGTGAACACGCAGAGCTCAGTCCCATTGTAGAGGCCTATCGAAATTATCGTCAGGCAAAAGAAGAGGCAGAAGAGGCGGAAGAAATTCTTCGGGAGGAATCGGACGGGGAATTAAAGCAGATGGCACAGATGCAGTTGGAGGAAGCAAAAGCGACCATTGAAACACTGTCAGAAGAACTGAAAATTCTGCTCCTTCCCAAGGACCCCAACGACAACAAGAATGTTATTATTGAAATCCGCGGCGGTGCGGGCGGGGATGAGGCGGCCCTCTTTGCGGCAGAGCTGTTTCGGATGTATGCCCTGTATGCAGAAAGCAAACGGTGGAAAAGTGAAGTCCTTTCTTCCAGCCCCACAGACATTGGGGGATACAAAGAAGTTTCCTTCAGTATTGAGGGGGCGGGTGCCTACAGCAAACTGAAATTTGAAAGCGGTGTTCACCGTGTACAAAGAATCCCTGCCACCGAATCAGGCGGACGGATTCACACCTCTACCGTAACGGTAGCGGTACTGCCTGAAGTGGAAGAAGTGGAAGTAGAAATTAACCCTAACGACCTGCGGATTGATGTATTCCGTGCGGGAGGTCCCGGGGGACAGTGTGTTAACACCACCGACTCGGCAGTACGGATTACCCACCTTCCCACAGGAATCGTGGTTTCCTGTCAGGATGAAAAATCACAACACAAAAATAAAGATAAGGCAATGAAAATTCTGCGTTCCCGTGTTTATGAGGAAGAGCAATCCAGACAGCACGCGGAAATTGCGGCAGAACGAAAAAGTCAAGTGGGAACAGGGGATCGAAGTGAACGAATCAGAACCTACAACTTCCCCCAAGGTCGTGTAACCGACCACAGAATCGGCTTGACTCTGCATAAATTAGAGGCCGTTTTAGGCGGTACTCTGGACGAAATTATTGACGCTCTGATTACAGAGGACCAGAGCAGAAAACTGGCAGCATCCGAAGAATAACAAACAGAAAGAAGATGGAGCAGTATGCAAATCATTCGGGTAACAAATGAGTTTGACAAGCTGGAACCTGCAGCTCAAATCATCCGTCAGGGCGGATTGGTGGCATTTCCTACCGAAACGGTGTACGGTCTTGGTGCCAATGCTTTTTTGGGAGAAGCCGTTGCAAACATATTTAAGGCCAAGGGCAGACCTTCGGATAATCCTTTGATTGTGCACATTTCAGACCTTTCTCAATTAGAGGATATTGTAAGCCATATTCCGGAAAAAGCAAAATTATTAATGGACCGGTTCTGGCCGGGTCCCCTCACTTTGATTTTGCCCAAAAAGGAAAACATCCCCGATGAAGTCACGGCGGGACTTTCTACCGTGGGAGTGCGGTTTCCCAAGCACCCTGTGGCACAGGCGTTTATTTCCATGGCAGGTGTTCCCATTGCGGCACCCTCTGCCAATACCTCAGGAAAACCAAGCCCTACCACTGCACAACATGTAATCGACGATTTGTTCGGCAAAATAGATGCGGTGATTGACGGTGGAGCTGCCAATGTGGGCTTAGAATCTACCATTGTGGATGTAAGCGGGGAAATTCCCGTTCTTCTTCGTCCGGGGGGCATTACCTATGAACAGCTTTGTGAAGTATTAGGAGAGGTTGCCTTAGGGCAAAGTGTAACCGAGCAGTTATCGGCAAATGCAACTGCCATTGCACCGGGAATGAAATACCCTCATTATTCCCCCAATGCCCAAGTCATTGTGTTAAAAGGAACGGATGAGGCGCTAATCCGTTATATCAATCAGCAAATCAGAAATCAGCACAGTCTGGGAAAAAGGGTGGGTGCTATGGTTTATACCCAGATTTTACCCCATATTCTCCAGGCAGATGTGCTGTTATCCTTAGGAGATATTCACCACCGTTCTTCCGCAGCGGCACATTTATTTTCCTACTTGCGTACCTTTGATGAACAGGGAGTAGAGGTTGTGTACGCCCAGGATTGCGGCGAAACAGGCATCGGCCTTGCCATTTCCAATCGTTTGAACAAAGCGGCAGGATACGAAATTGTAGAGGTAAACTAATGAATGTATTGTTTGTTTGTACCGGAAACACCTGCAGAAGTCCCATGGCGCAGGCGATTTATGAGCATATTACAGGAAACAAAGCCAAATCGGGCGGTTTAGGGGTATCGTCCCCTCAGCCTGTCAGCGAGTACGCTCTTGCGGCGTTAGAAAACATGGGCATTAACGGCTTTTCTCATCTTTCTTATCAGATTACTCCCAAAGATGTAGAGGAGGCAGATGTAATTTATGTAATGACCAAAATGCACAAACAAATTTTGGTTACCGTCTGCCCCGAATATGCAGATAAGATTCGTCTTTTGGGCGGGGAGCGGGACATCGCAGACCCTTACGGCGGGTCGTTACAGCAGTATTTGTCTTGCTGTGAAGAAATCGAAAGCTGCATTCGGAGAGAGTTATGTTAATTTTTGAAGCAACGAAAGAACATTTACAAACACTTCATGAAATTGAGCAGGTTTGTTTTTCCCATCCCTGGTCAAAAGATTCCCTGTTGTCAGAGCTTACTTCTCAAAACACCGTTAGTCTGGCGGTAAAAATTGAGGAAGAAATAGCGGGTTTTTGCTTTTTGTCTGTCATTGCAGGGGAAGGAACGGTGTTGCAAGTGGCAGTTTTGCCTGCGCACAGAAGAAAAGGATTGGGAAAACAGCTGACCGCTTCTGCCCTACAACAGGCAGAAGAAAGAGGGGCAGAGGTTGTTTTTTTAGAAGTCCGAGTCAGCAATGCTGCTGCCAAAGGTCTGTACGAATCTCTTGGATTTAAAGAAATTGCCGTCAGAAAAGGATATTATCGAGACGGAGAAACAGCAATTATTATGCAATGGAGGAAACAAAATGAAAATTCTGGCAATTGAGTCTTCCTGCGACGAAACTGCCGCAGCGATAGTGGAGGACGGAAGAAAGGTACTGAGTGATATTATCGCATCTTCCGCAGAATTGCATAAATTATACGGCGGCGTGGTTCCCGAAATTGCATCCAGAAAACATCTGGAATGTATTTCTCAAGTGGTAAATGAGGCTTTGTCTCAGGCAAAGATTACTTTTCATGAAATTGATGCCGTTGCCGTCACCTACGGCCCCGGCTTAATCGGCGCCTTGTTAGTGGGCGTTTCTTATGCGAAGGCTTTGGCCTTTGCCTTACAAAAACCGTTGGTGGCGGTGCATCACATTAAAGCACATTTGGCCGCCAATTATATTGAACACCCTGATCTGACCCCTCCCTATGTGGGATTGGTAGCATCGGGAGGGCACAGCCATATTGTGTACGCCTCTGATTGGGTGGATTTTGAAGTACTGGGAAGAACCCGTGATGATGCGGCAGGGGAAGCCTTTGACAAGGTGGCAAGAACCATCGGCCTTGGGTATCCGGGAGGTCCTTTATTGGAGCAACTGGCACGAGAAGGAAATCCTCACGCGTACGAGTTTCCCAGAGTGCAGTTTGATAATTTTGATTTTAGCTTCAGCGGTGTGAAAACCGCTGTCATTAATACCATGCACAAAGCAGAGCAAAAAGGAGAAACCATTAACACAGCTGATGTGGCGGCATCCGTTCAGTGTGCGGCGGCAGATGTTTTGGTTGCTCATACGCTTGCGGCGGCAAAAGAAAAAGGCGTCAAAACCGTTGTAATGGCAGGGGGCGTTTCTGCCAACGGTTATTTACGCCAACGGTTTACAGACGCATGTAAGGAACAAGGTTTTACCTTCCTTTGTCCTCGACCCAGATATTGTACGGATAACGGGGTGATGGTTGGTGCAGCCAGCTTTTTTATGGCACAAAAAGGAGACTTTTGCTCCCTGGACGAAAATGCATACGCCACATTGCCATTCTAATGTTATGTAAACCACAGAAAATGGAAATAAAAGGATATAAAAAAACCCTATTTTTGCATAAAAATTCAAGAAAATGGAAAAGTTTTCTTTAAAAAAATGTGGATAACTTTAAAAAGATTAGGAAAATTCACTCTTTGATTGTGGATAACTTTGTGGATATGTTGATTACTTTTGCAAAAAACAGCCTATTTTTAAAAAATCTGTTTTCTTGTGGTTGATTTTTTTTGACCACAAGATATAGTATCCACCAAAAATAAATAGAAAAAATTTACAGAAAAAAGAGGTTAACATAATAATTTGGAGGTATGGAGATGAGTGAGAAAAAAGTACCTATGACAACAATCAAACGGCTGCCCCGATATTATCGGTATCTGAGTGACTTGATGCGTGACGGGATTTATCGGATTTCTTCGGGCGAGTTGAGCAAAAGAATGGGAGTTACTTCTTCTCAAATCCGCCAGGATTTGAACTTCTTTGGAGGATTCGGCCAGCAAGGATACGGATATAATGTGGAGCATTTATATTATGAAATTGGTGAAATTTTAGGAGTAAGAACCCAAAACGCCACCATTATCATTGGCGGCGGAAAGCTGGGACAGGCCCTTGCCAATTACCCCGCTCTTTCACGGCGGGGATTTTCCGTAGTTGCTATTTTTGATATTAATTTAGAACTGGTAGGTCAGACCATTGGCGGAGCACCGGTCTATCACATTGACCGTCTGGAATCCTTCATGGAACAAAACGATGTGCGGGTGGCGATTCTAACCTTGCCCAAAGAAGCAAGCACCGGTGTGGCAAAGCGGTTGGCAAACTGCGGTATTCGGGGAATTTTAAACTTCTCTTATGTGGATTTGGATCTTCCCTCTTCTGTTGCACTGGAGAATGTGCATTTAACAGACAGCCTCATGACTCTTTCTTATAAAATTACCAGACAGGAGGAAGCAAAGGAATGACAGATTTATGCAATCCCTCATTTTTCCATGGAGTTTGTGAATGGGAAGAAAGCGAAAACGGGGTATCTATCACCCGTTTGCCCAAAAAAGTACTGGATTGGTATCAACACCAAAACGAAAATTGGTATAAGTATGCCTGCTGTTATTCAGGGATTCGTTTGGAAACAGAAACCAACGCCACATCCCTGACCTTCTCTTTGGAATATGAAAACGGAACCCCTGCGTTTGCAAGCTTTGGTTTGATGATTGACGGGCAGGTTCAGCCTGTGATTTCTCTCACCGCAGAGGAGTTAAGCAATCCTGTTACCATTCCTCTGGACGGACAAACGCATCGAGTGGTTGTTTATTTTCCCCACCTCATTTCTTTTGTCATAAAAAGTGCCGTGGCAGAGGGTGATGCCAAGCCCATAGAACCAAAGAAACAACGATATTATGCCTTTGGTGATTCCATTACGCAAGGTTCCACGGGAGAAAACCCGTGCTTTACCTATCCGGCTCAGCTTGCCAGATGCTTTGATTTAGAATTTTGGAATTTCGGTGTTTGCGGACTTCGTTTTCGGGAAGGAACTCTTGACGGAATCGAAGCTCTTCCTACTCCTGATTTTGTTACCGTGGCTTTGGGTACCAATGATTTTACGGACGGCAGAACGGAAAATATGTCTTCCTTTTTGAAAAGCTGTGCAGGCTATTTGAAAAAAATTGATGCCATGTATCACAATGTTCCCACCTATATTCTTCTTCCTATCTGGAGAACAGACGAAATGCAATCGGTAAAACGAGGCAACTTACAAAACATTCGGGACAACATTACCCGTATTGTCGAGTTTTATCCTAATATGACAGTGATTGACTGTCAGGATATGATTCCTCACGACGAGAAATTTTATGATGACGGACTTCATCCAAACAGCGAAGGATTTCTCCATTACGGAAAAAATTTATGCGAAGCTTTGAAGGAAAGGCTGTGAAATCGGTATGGAAACCAATGCACTTGGGATTACCCACCGTTATATGAAGCAGGTCATCGGTCTCGGTGACCATGTCATAGACGCCACTGCGGGAAACGGTCATGACACTCTGTTTATGGCCCAGCTTGTGGGAGAGGAGGGGCACATTACCGCCTTTGATATTCAACCTCAGGCACTGGAAAACACCAAAAAAAGACTGAAAAATGCAGGAGTGGATGCCCGTGTGACCCTGATCCAGGACGGTCATCAGAATATGAAACAGTATGTCAAAGGGCCTGTAAAAGCCGTCACCTTTAATTTCGGATACCTCCCCGGAGGAGACCATAACATCTGCACCCATGCAGATACCAGCATTGCCGCCATTTTAGCAGCCTTGGAGCTAATTTCGGAGGACGGTATGGTATTGCTGGGGATTTATTACGGCGGTGACAGCGGATTTGAGGAAAAAGATGCCTTAATGGCGTTTTTAAAAACCTTGAACCCTCATGAATACAGCGTGCTGTGCCATGATTTTATCAATTATCCCAACTGTCCGCCCTTGGCGGTCAGAATTATTAAGGAGAGGCGTTAATGGAAACAGAACAAAAACGGTTAACCGCCATTCTGGTGGGACTAAACACCGGAGGACGGGATTTGTTAGAAGAGTCCACCACACAATCCATGGAAGAACTGGAAGCTCTGGCTGATGCGGCAGAAGTGGACACGGTTGCAGTTGTGATGCAAAACCGCCAGACGGTAGAGGCAGCAACCTATATTGGCCCCGGAAAATTACAGGAGGTTTGTGAACTTTGCCAAAGTTTACATCCTGATTTTTTGCTGTTTGACGACGAACTGTCCGGTTCTCAAGTTCGAAATATTGAAGAGGCTTCAGGGGTAACGGTCATTGACCGAAGCCGTCTGATTTTAGATATTTTTGCCGGCCGTGCCACCTCCAGAGAGGGAAAATGTCAGGTCGAGCTGGCACAATTACAATATTTACTGCCCAGACTGTCCGGTGTGGGTGCTTCCATGTCCCGTCAGGGGGCAGGAATCGGCACAAGAGGTCCGGGAGAAACCCGACTGGAAACAGACCGTCGGCACATCCGCACCAGAATTGCCAAATTAAAAGAAGATTTAAAAGAGATTGAACAGCATCGCCGCACAAGGCGCAGTAAGCGGTTAAAAGAAGGCATTCCCCAAGTGGCGCTGGTGGGCTATACCAATGCAGGAAAATCCACCTTATTAAACTGTCTGACAGATGCGGGTACCTTTGCAAAGGATCAACTGTTTGCAACCCTGGACCCTCTGGTAAAGCGAATGGAGCTGGCAGAGGATTTTCCCATTGTGGTAACTGACACGGTAGGGTTTGTCCGAAAGCTTCCTCATCATCTGGTAGAAGCGTTCCGCTCCACCTTGGAGGAAAGCATTTATGCAGATGTAGTGCTCCATGTGGTAGATGCCTCCAATCCCGAATATTCCCTGCAAATGGAGGTAGCACAAAAGCTGCTGGCCTCTTTGGGCGTAAAAGAAAATGTAATTATTACAGTATTTAATCAAATTGATAAGGCTCAAGGGGAGCTTCCTCACATGGCAGACAGTGTGTGCATCTCTGCAAAAACAGGGGAAGGTATCGAGGAGCTTTTGAATTTGCTTCGGAAACGGCTGGTTCCGGTGCGCAGAAGTGTAACGGTTTGTATCCCTTATTCGGAAGGAAAAATTGCCGCCATGCTCCATGAAAAAACAAAGGTGGAGCAGGAGGAATTTACGGAAAACGGTCAGGTAATGAAGGTGGTGGCAGACCGAGAACTGATGTCCCTCCTCGCCCCTTATCTGACAGAGGAGGAAACGGATGAAGCCTTATAAAACCTTTGGACAAATTGCCGTGGCAGAGCTGGTAGAAAAGCGTTCCCGATTCATTGCCCAAGCATTTCGGATTCAGACCGAGGAAGAGGCCATTTCTATTTTAAATGACATACGAAGCAAATACTGGGATGCCCGTCACCATGTCTATGCTTACACCGTACGGGAAAACAACATTACCCGCTTTTCGGATGACGGAGAACCTGCTAAAACCGCAGGACCGCCCGTGTTGGATGTGATTACCCGTGAGGATGTCACGGACTGTATGATTGTGGTCACCCGTTATTTTGGCGGAACCTTGTTGGGTGCAGGAGGGTTGGTAAGAGCCTACGGAAAAAGTGCCAAAATGGCATTGGATGAAGCGACGGTAATTACTATGACGCCCTGCGTTCAGTATTGTGCCACCGTTGGCTACGGAGATTGGGGAAAGTTTCAGAATGTACTGAAAAATTTGGGAGCATCTTCTCCCGAAGGAGAGTTTGGAGCAGAGATTACCGCAAGCTTTTGGATTCCACTGACCGAGGAAGAAAGAGCCTTGGCAGAACTGACCGAGCAGTTTAACGCTCTCATTGTTCCCCAAAAAATACAGGAAGATTTTTTTTGCTTGGAAAACTAAAAGAGGATATAAAAATCTCCAGACCGCAAAGTGATCAATAAAAAAAAGATGATCAAAAATTTTGCTACCCCTTTTAGAAAACTGTTTTGAAAGAAGGAAGGATATTATGGAACCCAAAAAATTGTTTCCCACCGCCCCTTTGGGGTTTGATAAAAAGGCTGTTATCGCCTATATTGAACAGCTAAATCTTGCTTATGAGGAAGAGCTGAAAAAGAAAGATGAACTGATTCAACAATTACAAGAAAATAAATAAAAGACCCGCAAGGAACAATTCCTTGCGGGTATATTTTTACCTTTCATCTGCCGGTAACTCTATAGGTGCTTGAGGCACAATGGGTTGTTCCGGCACAGGGACAGGATTCTCGGGGGTTTGATTACCCGGTGTCTCTTCCGGTGCAGGTGATTGGGGAGAGGGTGTTTCCTCCGGAAGGGTAACAGGTGTTTCAGAAGGTTCAGGTGAATCAGAAGGTTCTTCCTCTTCGCCTTCCTCTCCTTCTTCTCCCTCTTCATCTTCATCCTCGTCTTCGTCTTCCTCGTCCTTTTCTTTCTCTTCTTTTGCTTCGCTATTGATAGCCAAGTTATAATTTACATTAGAAGGCCATTCAAAATCACGGGGTGCCAAACCGAGTTCGCTATGCACCCGACGCATAACAGTTCCCCAGATAGAAGTACTGATGCCGTCAAATGTGTATTGATACAAATCCTTCGGCTGGTCGAATCCGCACCATACTGCTCCTGCATAGTAAGGAGAAGTACCACAGAACCAAAGGTCATGAGCATTATCTGTTGTTCCCGTTTTTCCTAAAGAGGAAATTCCGTTTCCAAGCCATGCTGCAGTACCGGTACCGCTTGTGACAACAGAACGCAGACAGCTCATCATCATAGCATTGTTTTCGGGACTAAACACATAGGTTTCTTCCACCGTTTTTTCCAGCAACACATTTCCGTCCGCATCCAACACCTTCGTATAGGTATGAGGAGTCAAATGCGTGCCGTTATTTGCAAAAGTTGCATAAGCTGCTGTCATTTCTTTTACGGTTACACCATCGGTCAAACCGCCCAATGCCAGACCGGCAAGGTGTTTGTCTGTATGAACGAAACCGTCCTCCGCTTTTCTTGAATCAACTAAAGTAGAGAAATGGAACCGTTCTGTCATGTAATCAAAGGAAGTTTCTACTCCCAACATCTGCAATGTTCTTACTGCAACAATGTTAATAGAACGGGCAACGGCATTACGAACGCTGACTGCCCCCGAGAAAGAAAAGTCATAGTTATTGGGTTTCCAGCTTCCCACGGTAATGGGTTTATCAATAATAATGGTTCCCGGACCGATGAGTCCTTCTTCCATAGCAGGGCCGTAAACCGCAATAGGCTTAATGGTGGACCCTGGTTGACGGGTGGTCTGGGTGGCACGGTTTAAGGTACGATTGCTTTCCTTGTTTCCGCGACCGCCGATCAGCGCTTTGATTTCGCCGGTATAAGGATCCATAATAACCATGGAGGATTCCATCTGTTCTTTCCCCGAGGGAGTACCGAAATTGGAATCATCCGCATATTCTTCCTCCAGAATCGTTTGAATTCTGGCATCCATGGTGGTATAAATCTTCAAACCGCCGTTATAAAGCAGCTTTGCTGCATAGTTGGGAGCATACCCCTTTTCTTCCTGCAAATCCTTCAGCACTTCGTCAATCACCGCATCGACAAAATAGGACTGAATCTGATTTTCATCGTTGTCCCCTCCGCCGAAGGTGATTTCATAAGCCAAAGCTTCTTCGTATTCTTGTTCCGTGATATAATCCAGCTCCAGCATTTTTGCCAGAACTACTTTCTGCTTGGTCAGGTTTGCTTCCGGGTTTAAGATAGGGTCATACTGGGTGGGATACTGGGTAATTCCCGCCAATGATGCAGCTTCCGCCAGATTCAGCTCGCTGACATCCTTTCCGAAATAAGTATATGCTGCGGTTTTCACACCGTTACAGCCCTGTCCCAGATAAATGGTATTCAAATACAATTCCAGAATGCTTTCTTTATCCATTTGCTGTTCTAACTGAATGGCACGGATAATTTCACGCAACTTACGGCTGACTACCGCTTCATCATCCCCTGTCAGGTTCTTAATCAACTGCTGGGTGATGGTACTTCCGCCGTAGGAATTATCGCTTTTCATCACATAATTCAATGCTGCACCGATGAACCGCTTTAAGTCAAAACCCTTATGGCTCCAAAAGCGTTCATCTTCAATAGCAACAATGGCATCTTTCAGATAAGGGGAAATATCCTCCATGTCTGCCCAGATACGGTTTTCCGTTCCTGACAGTTGATGATATTCCACATCGTTACCGTTTTCATCTGTATAATACAGAAAAGATGTAAAATTCAAGTTGATATCGTCTGTATTAAACTCTGTAAATACATCATTGGTAGTCAGCATAATTGCCCCTACCGTACATCCTGCAAGGATAGACAGAATCAACACAAAGATCAGCAAGAATTTTAAAAATATTTTGACTGACCGTTTCATAGTAAACCCCCAATTCAATCTGTATCTGTTATTATATCTTGTCTTACCTTATATTATAGCACAAATTCCGGATTTTTTGTTTAAAATTGTGTTACATTTTTCTTAATATTTGTATAAAAACGGGGAAAAAATGAAAACTAAAGAAAGAAAGGTGTGATCGTTATGAAAAAACCAACATTTCTTCTCGTTTGTGTCACAGGATTGATGTTGGGATTTGGCACAGCAAAATTTCTGACTCCCTCTCCCGCCATACTGCAAAAAGCTGCCGCCACTCCCACACAGATACCCGTTTCTCAAACTTCTGTCGTGACAGAAGATTCCCGTCTTTTGGTGCGTTACAGTTTTGGCGGATGTGGCCATTTTACCCTAAATGAAGAACCTTTGCCTGCTTCCTGGATAGGAAAGGAAGCCGCATCCCTTTCCTTGCCCGGTACATTATTTGAAACCTTTGAAGAAAACACTCTTTATCTGGCAAAAATCAGTCAGAAAAAATGTGATTGTCATTTTGTTCTGACCGCACAGGGGAACGAGCTGGTGGTCACCTATCAGAATGACCCCTCGAAAGTGCGGGATCGTCACAGTTTTCGTCCCCAGTTATTGTCTGAAACAGAGCTTCAAAAACTGCAGGCGGGAATTTATCTGGATTCCGAAGAAGAATTAACCCGCCTGTTAGAGGATTATTGCAGTTGACTTTTTTCCAAAGGCACTATATAATAGGAGGGAGAAAATGAAAGGAGTTTTGACTTATGATTCATAAAATCATTCCTTTAAGCGAAACCAATCAAGAGGTATATCTGGAAGTGTTCGTAGCAAATAAATTGGGCGAATTTGTCCGCGATGCTCTCCTGGTCATTCCCGGAGGAGGCTATGAAATGGTTTGCAACCATAATGAAGGAGAACCTATTGCTCACGCCTTTTTGGCAAGGGGATACAACACTTTTGTTCTTCACTATTCCATTGGAGAGCATGCCGTTTTTCCTCAACCTCTGATTGAAGCTTCCCTGGCGGTCAAACATATCAAAGACCACGCAGAGGAATACAACATCAACCCCGACCGCGTCTTTGGCTGCGGATTTTCTGCAGGAGGACACCTGTGCGCCTCCTTGGGAACCCTGTGGCATTTGCCCGAAATTTATGAAAGGGCAGAAATCCCTTACGGTTCCAACAAATTAGCGGGTATGCTCAACATTTATCCTGTGATTTCCGCTTTGGTTCCCGGAACACACATGCCAAGCTTCCATCGTATTTTAGGAACCGAATCCCCCTCACAAGAAGAACTGGCGCGGTATTCTCTGGAGCTTCGGGTAAGCGAAAACACCGTTCCTGCTTTTGTGGTACATACCATAGTGGACCAAACCGTATCAGTTGCCAATTCCTTGGTTTTTGCCCGGGCTTTAACCGATCACAATATTCCTTGTGAAGTACATATTTATCCCAAAGGTGCTCACGGTTTTTCTCTCGCCACCGAATGGACTGCCGAAGGATATACAGAGAAAATCAATCCAACCAATGCCAAGTGGGTTGATCTGGCTAATGACTGGATGAAATCAGTTGATACAGCACCGCACCATTGCAAATAATGGCAACCGGTACCAAAATGCGAAATTTTAACTGTCTTGTTTTATGACGAAAGACTATCATACCAAGCCCTGCTCCCAAGCCACCCAGAAAAAAGGCGCACAGGAGCAGGGTTTTTTCGCTGATTCTCCACTCGTATGCCTCTGCTCTTTGCTTATCCCGTCCGTATAGCAAAAAAACGATTAAGTTCCATAATATAAACACAATTTTTAGCATCTTCGGGCTCCTTTCAATCCTTTTTTCAAATACGAAAATATTGACTATTGTAGCAATATGTGATATAATGTTTTTACCACACAAATCAAATAAGGTATATTTCAAGAGAATGTTTTTGTTTTCGCAAAAAAATGCATTCTCCATTTGTGCATTCCTTGTGATATGCCAAATGATTTGTGTGGTAACAAACAGGAGTAATGCATTTTTTGGTGCATCGACTTTTGTTGATGCACTTTTTTATTTTTGCACTCTGTTTCAAAGGTTGCTACATACTTTTGAAAAATCCGCCTATACGGCGGTTTTTTCATTCCGTAGAGATATAAAATTGATCTTGGTTAAATTCATTATAGAATCAGTGAACGAGTTAGATGCCAATTGGTTTAGCTAAATTTTGCAACAAGTTGCAAAGCTACATTATTCCACTTCGTTCCATAGCTAAATAACTCCTTCGGAGTAGCTAAATTAAATTCGCCTTATAGCGTGCGAAGCACATTTAGCTGCCATAGGCAATTTAGCTGAGCTTGCTCAATTTAGCTCGCATTAGCGAATTTAGCTGATTTCATCTCCGACGAAATCATTATACCATAAAACTCTTTTCTTTACAAGCATAAATCCCCCTATGAAAACATAAGGTGTTACGGGTGATTATTTTGAAACGAGTGGGATTGTTAATGATCAACGGAACAGTTTCTGCCATAACTTCTTTTCTCATGAGCGGGATTGGGGTCTGGTTCAGTCTGTTTTTGACACGAAAAATTGGGACAGCCATGATGGGGCATTATCAGCTGATGATGTCCGTCTATTCCTTTGGGGTCACCTTTGCCTCTTCGGGGGCAAATTTTGCCACCATGCGGCTGATTTCGGAAAACAGAGACGCAAAACTTTCCGTCATTTTAAAAAAATGCTTTTTCTATTCCCTGGTATTCGGCTTTGGAAGTTGCGGTGTTTTACTGATTCTTGCTCCTTTCTTGAGTCAATCGGTGCTGCACCAAGAAACGGCCGTTCTGCCCCTTCGGATTATGGCGATTTCTCTGCCCTTTGTTGCCGCATCGGGCATCATTGGAGGATATTTTACTGCTGTCAGAAAAGTATATAAAACCGCAGTGATTCAGATTGGCGAACAGTTGTTAAAAATCGGATTGACCATAGGCTTTTTGTCTTTTTTTCTCCCTCGGGGAGAGGAGTACGCCTGCCTGGCTTTGATTCTTGCAGGAGCGTTGGGGGAAGGACTAAGCTTTTGTGCCTCTTTTTGTCTGTATCGGATTGACAGAAAAAAAGACCATGGCACCAAAAAAGGCAAGGGCGGTCTTTTGCGAATTGCCCTGCCCATTGCCCTTTCTTCTTATTTGCGGTCGGGATTGGTCACCGTCAAGCACTTGTTGGTTCCATCCCAGCTGCAAAAATACGGCATGAACCACCGTCAGGCGGTATCCGCTTTTGGCATCATTCACGGCATTGT
This sequence comes from Clostridia bacterium, assembly GCA_045594525.1. Lineage (GTDB taxonomy): Bacteria > Bacillota > Clostridia > HGM11514 > HGM11514 > SIG438. The sequence goes on from JAZNYR010000132.1 coordinate 28,234, forward strand.
TCTTCCTGTTATTTTGTTTCCCACCTCTTTGCTGTTTTCCTTTTCCAATTTAATGATTCCGGAAGTGGCAGAGGTACGGTCAAAAAGCGGAAATTACAGCCGCAGAATGACTTATTTTATTGACCGCAGCCTGCAATTAACTCTACTTTTTTCCTTTGGAACGGCGGGCTTTTTGTTCTTCTTTGCCGAGGAGCTGATCGCAGCCACGGGACATGAAGGAATCAGTGCGGTTTACCTGAAAATGCTTGCCCTGATTGTGCCGGTCATGTATTTAGACCACACGGTGGATAATATGCTCAAAGGCTTGGATGAGCAGGTGCAATCCATGAAATATAATATCATTGATTCCGCTGTTGGGTTAGGGTTGCTCTTTGTTTTGTTGCCACGGTTTGGAACCGCCGGGTATGTATTTTTGATTTGTTTCAGTGAAATTTTAAATTTTACCTTGAGCTTTCGCAGATTATCCAAGGTGTCCTGCTTTCATTTATTTTTGATGAGAGGAATTTTGCTGCCTTTGCTTTCCACAGGAATTTCCCTGCATCTTGGCAAATTTTCTGCTTTGTTTTTCGGACTGGAAGGCCTCCCCTTGTTACTTGTATCAGGAGCATTGAGCCTTCTCTGTTATCTGACCCTGCTCCGCCTTACGGGATGTTTCAGCAAAGAAGACACTCTGTGGGTCAAGGGAATTTTTAAACCGTAGGGAACAAAAGAATTGAAAATGATATTTGATTATGATATAATAAAGAAAAAACACATAGGAGAAATGATATGGGTACAGAAAAAAACAGAATGGTGGGTCCTGATGTCATTAAAATTTTAGCGGCTGTGCTTGTGATTTTCACTCATCACAAAAGCCAAAGCAAGCCCGCCTTTTATTGGAACTATGGTTTTCTGTTTCTTTTCTTTTTGTTTGTTGCTATCATAGTATCGGCAGGACTTTCCCGATACGGAAAAAGGCAGAAATGGAGACAAAAAACTCTTACTTGGGCAATAAGAGCACCCTTTCTTTTTGTGGTTGCTCTTTTTGTGCTGTATAAATTTTCGGTCTCCTTTTTTCTGATCATTTCGGGATTTATGCTGACCGTTGCCATAGAAAAACACTCTCATCCCATCAAAGAATGGTACCGTCCGCATCAATTTCTGCCCCGTATCCTTCGTTTTTATCTGCCTTTTCTTCCGATTTTGATTGCGGGACTTTTCATTCACATTTTCTTGCAAGACAAAACCTATGATACAACCGGTATTCTGAAACGAATTTTTCTGGGCGGATTTGCGCCGGGGAGTTATTATATTGTAGTAATGATACAATTTCTGTTCCTGTTCCCCTTTTTGTATCTGATTGTAAAGCGGTGGCAGGGAAAGGGTCTTTGCTGTCTTTTGCTGTTGACTTTTGTTTGGGACTTGTTTGCTACCTGTCTTTTTCCCATATCGGTTAACAGCTATAAATTCTGTGCCCTTCGCTTGATTCCTCAAATTTCTTTGGGGATTTATGCCAATCTGACGAAACTCAAAAAACAACCCCTCCTTCATTGGGAAATGTTTCTTTTGGGTCTTCTTGGTTATTTGTTATTTGACTTTTCTCCGCTCCGCAAGCTATCTTTGTTTTATCAGTGGAAAACCTCCTGCCTTTTTGTGGCTGTGTTTTTATATCCGTTTTTGGTATGGGTGCTGTCGGCATTTCAAAAGGTTTCTTATACCGATTCTAAATTCAGCCACAGCATCATTTCCTTTTCCAATGCAACCTATCATATTTTTCTGATACAAATGCTGTATTACAATATGATTGGCTATGCCTGGAACGAGCAGGTAAACAACATCCTGTTTACCATGCCTGTCAATCTTTTGGTTTGTATTACGGGAGGGCTCCTTTACTATCGGTGGTTTGGTCCTTTGGAAAACAGGGTGTTAAAGAGGTTAAAAATCCGTTTAACTCCTTCAACAAAGAACTAAAGCAAGAGTGCAAGTCATCCCAAGGGTTTCCATGCTATAATAAAAATAGAATGATATTTTTATTATGAAAAAGGAGGAAACCTTTGAACGAACAAGAACTGAAAAAAGACATTGCAAACAACATTACTTTTGTATTTCAAACATTGTTGCCGGAAAATACCGGAACAGACCGAGCTTCTCCTATGGCAAGCCGAATTGTTCCGGGAAAACGAAAACTGATTTCTTATTCTGGAATCAAGGAACCGGAAGCATTGCAAAAGACGGAATTTGTCACACCTTATGATGTGATTGATACAGGAATTGAAGAATTTGTCGCCGACTTTTACAAAAAAATACCAATTAAAACTGTTCCGGGTTTAAAAAATGCCTTGACAACAGGTTTGAAGAAATCGGAAAAACGGTTGGTTCAAACTCTGACGACTCAATTAAAAAAGGATGTTGCTGCACAAAAACAAACAACTGCCATTCTTGATTCCTTGTTTTCTTTGACAGACAGAGAAACAGAAAAAAGAGAAAAGGATTTGTTAAACCTATCAGCACAATGGCTGGCAAACCTTATCTTATGGAATTGCAAACAAAAAGGCTACCTACACTATAAAGTGGTAACCGAAGGCGACAACTGCAACGCCTGTACCAAGATGGAAGGAGCCATGTTTCCTATTGTTCAGGCAGAACCGGGAAAAACCGTTGCTCCCTTTCACCCAAACTGCAACTGTAAAACTGCCATTCTGAACCAAAATAATGACATTGCATTTTTTGTGGATGACATCGTCAAAAAGCTGATGGAAGCCTTTGATTTTTCCAAACCATGGGAACGCGATTTTTCGACAAAAAGAGTGAATTCTGTCAGCGAGGAGGAAGCTGTTTACCTTGCCAAGCTACAATCCATTGGCATCCCCTTTTCCCTTGCTTTAGAAATTCTTGCCGAAATGAGGAGAACAGGAGGAAATGTTTCTAAAGAAAAGTTTGACAAATGGGGCTTTGCTGATGCTTTTGCACGCGGCTATGCAGAACTTCAATACAAGATGGTACTGGAAGGCATGACAATAGAGCAGTACGAATTTCTGACAGGAAACGCACAGCTTTCTGCTATAATGGATATGACCTTTTTTCAGTTGGCTCTTTCCGCTGTCAGCGTAACACA
>JAZNYR010000133.1:0-2352 GCA_045594525.1 Clostridia bacterium
AAAGTGAGTGCCATTATTGCCGCAGCAGGCAGCGGAAAACGAATGGGGGCAGGCAAAAACAAACAATGGATTCTCTTAAAAGGAATTCCTATGCTGGCAAGAACCATCTCTGTGTTTCAAGACTGTCCTGTGATTGACGAAATTGTGATTGCGGCAGCACCTGATGAGGTAACAGAGGTGGAGAATCTGGCAAAAGAATTTGGGATTACCAAGGTAAGTGCTGTGGTGGCGGGAGGAAGTACCCGTCAGGAATCGGTCCGCAATGCCTTGCAATTCGTGAAGGGCGATATTGTGTTGGTCCATGACGGAGCAAGACCCTTTGTGACAAGCGAAGAAATTCAAAATGTGAAAGAAGCGGTGGAAGCATACGGTGCGGCAGCTCTTGGTATGAAGGTGAAGGACACCGTAAAGCTGGTGCGTGAGGACGGAACGGTGGAGAAAACCTTGCCCCGCCAACAGCTTTGGGCGGCGGCAACCCCACAAGGATTTTTCCGTGAACGGCTGATGAAACTACACCAAATGTGGAATACTACTCCTGTGACGGATGATTGTATGCTGGCAGAGCTTTCGGGAGACCCTGTGAAAATGGTCCTTTGCGGGGGACAGAATATCAAGATTACCACTCCCGAGGACTTGCTGTTTGCAGAACAATTTTTAGAACAATGAATGGTACCTTTGGTACATGAATTACACCTGTCAATTCATGCAAACAAGGTTTGCAATTCACCAAAAGAAAGGAAGGATGATCATGAGAATCGGAAACGGATATGATGTACACCGTCTGGTGGAGGGAAGACCTCTTATTTTGGGCGGAGTGCAAATAGAACATACCTTGGGACTTTTGGGTCATTCGGATGCGGATGTATTGGTTCATGCCATTATGGATGCCTTGCTGGGTGCAGCAGCATTGGGGGACATCGGCAAGCACTTCCCCGACACCGACCCCAAGTATAAGGGGATTTCCAGCATTCGTCTTTTGGAGCATGTAAGAGAGTTGCTACAGAACTATCAAATCTGCAATATTGATTCCATTATTGTTGCTCAAAAGCCGAAACTGGCAGGGCATATCCTCGCCATGCGGGAAAATATTGCATCCGCATTGCAAATTCCTGTGGAGCGGGTGAGCATCAAAGCCACCACCACGGAAAAACTGGGCTTCGAAGGACGGGAAGAAGGGATTCCTTCTTATGCTGTTTGCTTGCTGGTGATGTCAAAAAAGTCCAGAGCGCAAAAAAGAAAGAAAAGTAAATGAATATCAGGAATTGTCATGCTGTAATTGATTTGCTTTTGTTAGAAACAAGGAAGAAAAAACTAAACTTTTAGTTTTTTCCAAATAATACTCTTTTTTGCTAAGAACAAACATCGCCTCTCGTCGTATCCCCATACGACTTCGGGTTCCCCAAAGCAAGGAAAACCTTGCTTTGGCTCAGTTTGTTCATTCTGAATCTTTTTTCCTATCTCCTAAAATCAAGGATTTTTCAAAATGGTGATGGAGCAGTCGCAAAGAGTTGAATACAGAATAAGAGGAGTTATTATGAAAGTCATCAAAAAAAATCTGACCTTCTACTGTTCGGAAAAAATGAATGAGATTCCAGGTCTGGTTCACGGCTTTTCCTCCCGTATGGGGGGCGTGAGCGAGGGCGCCTTTGCCTCCCTTAATTTTGGATTACAGGATGATCCTTGTACGGTGGCGGAAAATTACCGTCTGGCAATGGATGCTCTTGGAATTTCTCATTTGGTTATGGGGCATCAACAGCATACAGACAGGGTGCGGGCAGTTACCCTTGCAGATGCAGGACGGGGATTGACACCCCAGACCCGCTTCCCTGACGGGGTGGACGGTCTTACCACCAATGAGAATGGTTTGGCTTTGGGTGTGTTAGGGGCGGACTGTCCCGGAATTTTGTTTTGCGACCCTGTGTCAAAATCTATCGGTGCGGCACATTCAGGCTGGCGGGGAACGGTGATGAAAATCGGAGCCAAAACGGTGTTGCAAATGAAGGAATTATACGGCGCAGACCCCAAAAATATCCTGGCGGTCATCGGCCCCTCTATCAGGCAATGCTGTTTTGAAACGGGGCTGGAGGTGGCGGAAGAATTTCAAAAAGCCTACGGCGGTGTTTATCCCGAAATCGGGAAACAAATCGGGGATAAGGCATATTTGAATCTCCCTGCTGCCATTTGTTATGATTTGGAACAAGTTGGTGTGTTAAAAGAAAATATTAGTGTTCTTCCCCATTGCACTGTCTGCGAAAACGACACCTTTTTTTCTCACCGAAAAGGAGACCGAGGAAGAATCTGCGGATTTATTGTGTTAAATTGAAAAAAAGATTGATTTTTTTAACAAAATAA
>JAZNYR010000134.1:0-11156 GCA_045594525.1 Clostridia bacterium
GTCAATATGGGCAATAATGCAAAAATTTCTAATGTTTTTTTGATCCATACTCTACTCTCCAGTTCGTGTTTCTACTATTATATATAATAGAAAAAATTACGATGTTTTTTCAATTACTAATATTATACCATAAACTTAGGGCAAGTGGCAAGAACTTTCCAATTTTTTGTACATATTTTTAACGGGACGGGCATAGAATGGTTACAGAATTGGTGAAGGAGGGAACGCAATGGCGTTTGAAGCAAAGTATCAGGATATTACGCTGAACCAAATCCGTTCTCAGGAGGTTGCAGCGGAAACAGCAGAGGGGGATGTGATTGTCCCGGATGTACAGGGGGATATAGGAAAGGTGCTGTTGGTCAAAACCTCCTGTGCCATTGAGTCCAGAGAGTCAAACGGAGACCGTATGACATTGAGCGGAACGGTTTATGCCCATATTCTCTATCAACCTGCAGAAGGGACAGGAATGGAGGCAATTCATACCACCCTGCCTTTTCAGCATACAGTCCGCTGGGAAGGAGAGAGATTGTTTGCCGATGCACAGGCGGAAGTAGGAGAAGTTTCCTATTATTTATATCATTCCAGGAAGCTCAATCTCAAGGTTACGGTATGTATCAGAAAACAAATGTCCGAGGATTGTACATATCGGGTGCTGACAGGGTGCGAGGCAGATTGTGAAACGGAAATGAAATATCAGTCAGTTTCTTATCTGGCAGACCATGTGTGTTCTGAACAGGTACTGGCTGTCAGGGAGCAAACGGAACTGAACGGTTCTCTCCCTGATATTCACAGAATTTTGTTTTACGAAGGAAAAATCAGAGAGCCTGAAGTGAGGCTGATGACCAACAAAGCGATGATAAAAGGAGAAATTGTACTGAGTTTCTTCTATTATAGTATAGAAGAAACAACAGAATTTGCTGAATATGTCATTCCCTTTACCGAAGTGGTAGATGCAGTAGGGGTGACGGAAGAGATGCAAGACGATTCGACCCTTTATTTATCAGGACTGCAAATCAGAGCGGACGAGGACAGCGATGGAGATTGCAGACTGCTGTTTGCCGATGCTAAAATTTTTGTACAGATTCGTGCTATGCTCACAGAAAAAACAGAGCTGGTGGAGGACTTGTTCTGCACAGAAATTCCTTTAGAAACCACCTTTGATACCTTGTGCTATTCTGAAATGCATCCTGTCACATCAAAGGAAATCAGCGTTCGGGAAATGTTATCCTGTCAGGACCAACCGTCTATTGCAAAGATTTATTTACTGGATTGCAATGCGTGGACAGAATCTGTTTCTTGCTATGAAGGAAAAACAACGGTGGAAGGAAAATGCTGTGTTTTGGTTTTATATCAAAGTGCAGAGGGTGAGTACTGCAGTCTGACCAAGGAAGTGCCCATTTCACAGGAGTTGGAGGGTGAATTAAGTCGGGGAGATATTAAGATAAGCACCGGTCATTTTTCCTACCATTTAATTTCTTCCGATGAAGTGGAAATCAGAGGTATTATATATATAGAAGGAACTACTGTCAAAACGGAAAAAATTCCCTGTGTTTTGCAGGCGGAAGCGGTGGAAAATCCGGAGTGCAACGAAACAAGACCGTCACTTGTTATTTACTTTGTTCAAAAAGGAGATACCTTGTGGAATATTGCAAAGCGCTACAGTGTAACCCGTGACAGCATCATCAAAGCCAATAAGCTTGGAGAAGGAAATCTTGTAATCGGTCAAAAGATTCTGATTCCCAGATAGGTATAGAAACAAAAAATAAGGAGATACTTCCATTGAGGTGAAAAAAATGGAATATCTGAAAGCCTTTTTCGTAGGGGGACTGATCTGTGTTGTGGGACAGCTGTTAATTGATTATACCAAGCTGACCCCGGCAAGAATTTTAACCGGATTTGTGGTGGCAGGTGTTTTTCTTACGATGCTGGGATTGTATGAACCCCTGGTGCAATTTGCCGGAGCGGGTGCCACGGTACCAATTTCAGGATTTGGTTATACCTTGGCAAAGGGAACCGTAAAAGCCATTGGTGAAAAGGGGTTAATCGGCGTGTTTGCAGGTGGACTCACTGCCACAGCGGGTGGAATTGCCGCTGCTATTATTTTTGGTTGGTTGGTGGCAGTGCTTTTTAAACCAAAGCCAAAACATTAAAGGAAAGATTCTTCACTTCGTTCGAAAGGATACGGTCCTGAATGAAATGAGGAATCTTTTTTATATAAGAAGAAACTGCAACGGGCTTGGAAAATTTTTATCAATTCTATTGACAAATATAGAAAAAAAAGATAAACTAATACTATAGAAAAATTATAATCATAGGAGGAACTTTTATGGAACTGAAAGGAAGTAAAACAGAAAAAAATCTGATGGAGGCATTTGCAGGGGAAAGTCAGGCACGCAATAAATACAGCTATTATGCATCCAAGGCAAAGAAGGATGGGTATGTGCAGATTGCTGCAATCTTTGAAGAAACTGCCGCAAACGAAAAAGAACATGCAAAGCTCTGGTTTAAGTACTTACATGGCGGTTCTGTTCCCGATACTGCTGAAAATCTTTTAGATGCTGCAGAAGGGGAAAATTACGAATGGACCGATATGTATGACCGTATGGCAAAGGAAGCGGAAGAAGAAGGGTTTACAGAAATTGCTGCAAAATTTGCTGCAGTTGCAAAAATTGAAAAAGAGCATGAGGAACGGTATCGTAAGCTTCTTGCCAATGTAAAAGAGGGTCTGGTATTCTCAAGAGAGGAAGATATGATCTGGCAGTGCTCCAATTGCGGTCATATCGTAGTAGGGAAAAAGGCACCGGAGCTTTGCCCCGTTTGTGTTCATCCCCAGAGCTATTTCCAGATTAAAGCGGAAAATTATTAAAAAGGATTGACACAATTATAGTTTTGTGATATACTGTAATTTTTTCATACAGAGATTTGGAGACGTATTAAACAAAGTTATCTTTGTTTAGTGCGTCTTTTTTTCGTCTAAAAGAAAGGAAATGAAGAGTATGTTTGATGTAGCAGTAATCGGTGCAGGGGTAGTGGGCGGAATGATTGCCCGCACTTTGGCAAAGTATGAACTAAAGCTTTGTATTCTGGAAAAGGAAAACGATGTGGCAACAGGGGCGTCCTGTGCCAACTCGGGGATTGTGCATGCAGGATTTGATGCCGCTCCCGGAAGCTTAAAGGCAAAGCTGAATGTTCGCGGTTGCGAAATGATGCAGAAGGTTGCAGAGGAACTGGGAGTTCCTTATCGGAACAACGGTTCTTTGGTGGTTGCCTTTTCCGATGAAGAAGAAACGGGCATGAAAAAATTGTATCAAAGAGGGCTGGAAAACGGAGTAAAGCAATTATCTTTGTTAAACAAAGAGGAATTACGAGCGTTGGAGCCGAATATTGGTAAGAAAGCCATTAGTGCCTTGTATGCTCCCACAGCCGGAATTATTTCCCCTTATGAGTTGGCCATTGCGGCGGTGGGAAATGCTATGGATAACGGTGCGGAGCTAAAGCGGAATTTTGAAGTAAAACGCATTACATACCAGGACGGAATTTATGAGATTTTTTCAGATGATCAAAGCGTGAAGGCAAGATTTGTCATCAATGCAGCAGGGCTTTATTCGGATAAAATTGCTGCAATGGTTGGAGACGATTCCTTTACTGTTCATCCCAGAAAGGGAGAATATCTTCTTTTGGATAAGGAGTGCGGTTCTTTGGTAAACGCCACCATTTTTGGAGCTCCCGGTCCCATGGGAAAAGGGATTTTAGTGTCGCCCACAGCGGACGGGAATTTGCTGTTAGGTCCCACATCAGAAGATGAACAAGACAAAGAAGATAAAACAACCACAACTTTCGGCTTGGATAAAATTATAGAAGGTGCTGCAATGCGGGTAGAGGGAATTCCCTTTCAAAAGAGAATTACTTCCTTTTGCGGATTGCGTGCCGTGGGAAATACAGGAGATTTTATTATCAATTCACCGAAGGAAGGCTTTATCAATGTTGCGGGAATTGAATCTCCCGGCTTGACTGCATCTCCTGCCATCGGAGAATACATTGTGGAACTTTTAAAAGAACAAAATCTTTCCTTTGCAGAAAAACAGGAGTATGAACCCAAGAGAAAACCGGTTCATGCATTTCGTAATGCAAGTATGGAGGAAAAGAACCGCATGATTCAAAAAGACTCCCGTTACGGAAAAATTGTCTGTCGTTGCGAAGGTGTCACGGAAGGAGAAATTGTGGAGGCAATCCATACCAATCCCGGCGCCCGTGACCTGGACAGCATTAAACGAAGAACCAGAGCACAGATGGGAAGATGCCAGGGCGGATTTTGTATGCCCGCTTTGATGGAATTGTTGTCCCGTGAGCTGGGGATTCCGTTTGAGCAGGTAACGAAATTCGGCAATGATTCTGTAGTGATAAAGGGGGAGACGAAATGAAAGATTTAGTCATTATCGGCGGCGGTCCTGCAGGGATGAGTGCGGCAATTGCAGCTTACGAGAGCGGCGTCAGAGATATTTTAATATTAGAACGGGATACCCGTTTGGGCGGTATCCTGCAACAATGTATTCACAACGGCTTTGGTCTTCACCGTTTCAAGGAAGAATTGACAGGGCCTGAATATGCATGGAAATATGAACAAAAAGTAAAAGAATTGGGTATTCCCGTGAAACTTGGAACCATGGTGCTGGATGTATCCGGTGACAGGGTGATTACCGCTACCAACGCAGAGGAAGGCGTGTTTCAGATTCAGGCAAAAGCGGTGATTCTTGCCATGGGTTGCAGAGAGCGTCCCAAGGGAGCATTACCCATTTTCGGTACCCGTCCCGCAGGAATTTACAGTGCAGGAACAGCGCAAAAGCTGGTAAACTGTAAGGGGCTGATGCCGGGAAAGAAAGTCTTGATTTTAGGTTCAGGCGATATTGGCCTGATTATGGCACGAAGAATGACATTAGAGGGCGCCAAGGTTCAGGCAGTTTGTGAGCTGATGCCCTATTCCGGAGGTTTGGCGAGAAACATCCAACAGTGTCTCAACGATTTCGAGATTCCCCTGAAATTAAGCCATACCGTTGTGGAAATTAAAGGAAAAGAACGGATTGAAGCGGTAGCCATTGCCCGTGTAGATGAAAATAGAAAACCCATTTTGGAAACAAAGGAATGGATTGAGTGCGATACTTTGTTATTATCTGTAGGATTGATCCCTGAAAACGAGCTTTCCAAAAGCGCAGAAGTGACATTGGACCCCATTACAGGCGGTGCCCGAGTGGATCAGGACAGGCAAACAAGCAGACCGGGAATTTTTGCCTGCGGAAATGTGTTGCATGTTCACGATTTGGTGGATTTTGTTTCCGAAGAAGCAGAAATTGCCGGAAAAAGTGCAGCAAAATTTTTGGAAGGCGGAGAAGAAAAACAGTTTACAATGCCCATTCAAACAGACGGAAAAATTCGTTATTCTGTTCCCCAATGCATTACAAAAGCAGAAGATGTTTCTGTCTATTTCAGAGTGTCCGATGTGTTTCGGAATGTGACCATTTCTGCATATCGGGATGACACTTTGTTGTTCTCCAAAAAGAAAGGAAAGGTTGCGCCGGGAGAAATGGAACGAATTTTGTTAAAGAAGGAATACTTAAACGGTGAAGGAAGCATTACATTACGGTTGGAGGAGGAAGCGTTATGATACAGAAATTAACATGTATTGTATGTCCCATGGGCTGCGAGTTGGAGCTTGATTCAGCTACAATGACGGTAGTAGGGAATACCTGTCCCAGAGGAGAACAGTATGCCAAAACAGAATTTACTGCACCTATGAGAACGGTCACCTCTACGGTAAAATGTGTTTTTGGAGAACCCATTCCCGTAAAAACTGATCGACCCATTCCCAAGGGAGAAATTGCAGAATGTATGAAGTTGATTAACAGTTTGTGTGTTTCTTCGGAAATATCAGTTGGGGATGTTTTAAAAACCGATGTATTTGGCAGTAATATTGTGGCAACTGCAAACAGGAGGAGAGAAGATTGATTATTGCAGCGGTAAATACGGGAGAAAAACTGAATGAAGCGTTGAAAACTTCGGTGCCCTGGATTGTACACATGACCCCCAATATCAATACATTAGAGGAAGAAATTAAATTAGTACATCAAAAGGGAAAAAAACTGTTTCTTCATTTTGATTTATCGGAAGGGATCGGCAAGGATAAATACGGAATTCAATTTGTAAAGAGGATGGGAATTGATGGAATTGTCAGTACCCGTACCGGCTTAATTAAAGCCGCCAAAGAAGAAGGCATGGCAACCATTCAACGATTTTTTATTGTAGATTCCCATTCTGTTGATACCACAGTTGAGTCATTAAAAATATCAAAAGCGGATATGATAGAAGTGATGCCTGGTGTTGCACCCAAAATCATTCAGCTTTTGAAAAAAAGAGTAGCAGTTCCCATTATTGCCGGAGGATTGATTGACACGGAGGAAGAGATTTCCCGGGCAATAGAAAGCGGTGCCACAGCCATTTCCACCGGCAAACAAAGTTTATGGAGGTAAGATATGAATACAGTTCGGTTTCACCAAGGTAAGAGTAGAGTCATTGCTCACAGAGGATTAAGCTCTTTGGAACGAGAAAACACCCATGCCGCCTTTGTTGCGGCGGGAAACAGAAGTTACTTTGGGATTGAAACGGATTTGCATGTGACGGGCGACGGAATCTTCGTTTTGCATCATGATGATGTAACGGATGGTTTTATTTCTATTGAAAAGAACGATTACAGCAAAATAGAAACCATTATTTTAAAAGATTTAGACGGAAAGTACCGGAACGATTTGGTGATTCCTCTTCTTCCCGAATATATCAGCATTTGCAAAAAATATGACAAAACTGCAGTGCTGGAACTGAAAAATAAAATCAAAAAAGAGGAAATTGAGAAAATTATCCGAATGATTAAAGAGAAAAAATATTTGGAAAAAACCATCATTATTTCCTTTGATTGGGACAATCTGGTTGCTGTCAGAGAATTGCTTCCCAATCAACCTTTGCAATATTTGTTAAGAGATTGGGAGGATGGTTATCTGGAAAAACTTGCCAAGTATCACATTGATTTGGATGTGCACGAACGGGCGGTGACTCCCCAATTGGTTCAGCGATTGCATCAAAAAGGTTTGCTCATTAACTGCTGGACCTGTGATGAAAAGGAAAGAGCAGAAGAGTTGGTTTCCTATGGTGTGGATTTTATTACTACAAATCGATTAGAAGGTGAATAAAATGAACTTAAAAGAAAAAAAGGTGTTTTTGCTGGATATGGATGGAACGCTGTATCTGGGGAATCAATTGATTGACGGAACTCTTGATTTTCTGCGTCATTTAAAGGAAACGGGGAAGCGGGCGGTATATTTTACCAACAATTCCTCCAAGGGTGCGGATAAATATGTGGAGAAGCTTGCCAAACTTGGCATCGAGGCAACGGAAGATGATTTTGTTACCTCTGTTAACGCAACGGAAGTGTATCTGAAAGAGAAACAGTATAAAAAAGTATATGTGATGGGAACAAAATCTTTGTTAAAGCAACTGAAGGAAGCGGGACTTTCCGTCACAGACCGCCTGGAAGACGATATTGACTGTCTTTGTATCGGATTTGACACGGAGTTGACATTTTCCAAACTGGATGATGCCAGTATTTTATTAAACCGTGATATTGATTATGTGGCAACCAACCCTGATCTTACTTGTCCTACAGAATACGGATTTGTACCCGATTGTGGTTCCTTTGCCCAATGTCTCTATAATGCGACCAAAAGAATGCCTACCATTATCGGAAAACCGGAACCCTTAATGGCAAAGCTTGCCGTGGAGAAAACAGGCTGCAAGGAAGAAGAAATGGCTGTCATGGGAGATCGGCTGTTCAGTGACATTGCCTGCGGAAAAAATGCGGGAATTGATACCATATTTGTCTTAAGCGGGGAATGTACCATGGAAGATATTCCTAAATATGGTGTGACTCCTACCTGGATTTATGATAGCGTGAAGGAAGTTTACGAGGAACTTATCAAATAAAATTCCAATAAAAAAATCCCCTCATGGGGATTTTTTTTATCGTTTGGGATTAATAATATCTCTCCAACTAAAATCTCCTCTGGCAAGGCCTTGAATTAAAACCTCTGCGGTTGCCAGATTGGTGGCATAAGGAATTGCATGAATGTCACAGAGTTTGAGCATATCATCCACTTCTGAAACATCTTCTGATGAAGGATCTCTTAAAAACAGCAAGAAATCAATTTCGTTGTACGAAATCCGGGCAGCAACCTGCTGAAATCCACCGGAAGGATCGGATAATGTCTGGATGTCCAAATTGGTTGCATCACTGACCAGTCGGCCGGTTGTTGCGGTAGCCAATAACGTATGATTCTCTAAAATTCCCTTATAGGCAATACAAAATTGAATCATCAGTTCCTTTTTCGAGTCTTGTGCAATCAATGCGATATTCAATATAATTCCTCCTTTGATTTTTTCTATTTTTTCCCGCCATGGGAGTCAATATCAAGTTTGCTTCCAGGCATTTTTCAAACGCTTGAGCAACGGGTCCTTCAGAGAAGAAGCCAGGGGGACTTCCTGTCCCAGCAACCGTTTTGCAATGTTTTGAAAGCATACGCAACCCTTTGAATCAGGGGTGAGGCAACTAGAGTCTCCCGTGTTTCCCGCCTTCATCAAAGCAGTATCCTCATGAACAATGCCGATGATGGGAAGTTTTATGATTTCCAAAACCTGTTCGATGCTTAATAATATCCCTTCCCGAACCAGATGAGGCTGGTAACGGTTGATGATTAAATGAAGATTTGAAATGCCTCGTTCTGTTAAAAGTCGGGCAATTTTATCACCGTCACGGACGGAGCCTGCTTCGCATTGTACCACGATCAGCGCCTGATCCGCTCCGCAGACAGCATTGGAAAATCCTTGTTCTGCACCGGGAGGGCAGTCAACCAATACAAAATCAAATCGGTCTGCCAACTGGCGGTATAGTAGTTTCAGTTCTTCTTCCGTGAAACTCTGATGCACTTCCTCCTGGGGAGCAGGAAGAATGAACAAAGACTGATAATGGGGGTGAGGGATGAGGGACTCCTCTAAAGAACAGTGGTTTTTCACTACATCGCCCCAATGAGAACTGCTGCGGTCGGAAACTCCGGTGACTAAATCAAGCTTGCGAAGCCCCACATCCAGGTCAATGACCACGGTTTTTTGTCCTTCCAAAGAAAGTGCAGCGCCTAAAGTGGCGGCAGAGGTTGTTTTTCCTGTGCCTCCCTTTCCGGAGGTGAGCACAATGACCTGTCCCACAGTTTGTTCCTCCCAAAAGATTCAAATAATGTGATTAAAATTTGCCTTACAAGGCAAATTTTGCATCATATACATATCCATTATATCATAAAAAATGCAATTCGTCCACTTTTTTTAGCAATTTTTCTAAATTTTTTATAACTGAAGTTCCTTTAATCTCCATATTAAAAGAAGAAAAAGGACAATTGCTGTAAAAACCAAAATCCACACTCGTTTATTCATGATCATCCAGTGCCTCCAGTTCTGCCATGATACGGCTGACAGGAAGCCCTACCACATTATAATAGTCTCCCGTGATTCCGCAACTTAACAGACATCCTTTTCCCTGAATTCCGTAGGCACCCGCTTTGTCAAAGGGTTCACCGGTATCAAGATAGTCGGAGATTGTTTCCTCGGAAAGAGTGCGGAATCGAACCTTGGTTTCTTCTGCACCTATGATGGATTTTCCTCCTTTTAAGAGGCAAAATCCGGTGAATACACTATGTTCTCTTCCTGATAAATTAGAAAGCATTCGTCTGGCGTCTTCCCGGTCTTTTGGTTTTCCTAACACATGACCGTCAATGGCAACCACCGTATCTGCTGCCAGGACCAATTCCTGCTCTGTTCTTGGAACAGCCATTGCTTTTTGTTCCGCCAGCAATTTTACAAGTTCTTCCGGATCGGTACAGTTTTGGGTATCCTCCTCTGCGTTAGCGGGACGGAGAATGACACGAATCCCAAGCATTTCTAAAATCTCTTTCCGTCTGGGAGAGGCAGACGCCAATACAATTTCTTTGATCATAGCTTTCTCCTTTATTTTCTTTTTGCATCATATCCGTTTTGTTTCAACAGTGCAATTGCTTTTTCTATGTCCTCCTGCCGCTTGATACGGACACGGAGCACACCGCCTTCAAATTCACGGCTGTTGGAAATGTTGATATTGGTAATATTGATTTCCTGATTTCCAAGCAATGCTGCAATCTGACCAATAACACCGGGTTTATCCTCAACATCCATCATCAATTCGTAACCTTGCTCATTTTTCAGACCGCCTTCAATATCATCCCGATATTCCTTTGCATTTTGGAATAATTCAGTAATGGGCTCGTTTTGTTTTAATTTATGAGAAATACCAGATAGCAGATCTGCCGTTTGTTCCAATAATTCTGCCAGAATATCACGGTTACTGTGACAAATGCTGTTCCAAAGTTCCGGGTCGGAGGAAGAAATTCTTGTTAAATCTCGAAATCCTCCTGCAGCAATTTTTTGCAGCAAGTGATTTGGTGTATCCTGCTTTCTTGCCAGATTGACCAGGGATGCAGAAAGGGTATGGGGAAGGTGGCTGATGACACCTACCGCCTTGTCATGCTCCTCGGAGGTTAATTCCAGGGGAATGGCATGGAACAGCTCTTTTGCAATACGGGAAACCAATTGGATGGCTTCTTTGTCTTGGCAAGATACGGGGATAATCAGATAATAGGCGTTTTCCATCAGCCTTGTATGAGAGGCACCAAAGCCGCTTTGTTCACTTCCTGCCATTGGATGCCCTCCAACAAAACGCAAACCGTTTTCAACAGCACTTTTTACGATCTCTCTCTTTGTACTGCATAAATCGGTGACAACCGTTTTTTCTCCTACAAATTTTGCCAAATCCTTACAAAGATGACAGCAAATATGAACAGGTGCCGCCAAGTAAACAATGTGGCAGTCAGAAAGCCTCTCGTTGAGTTCAAGATAACCTTCGCAGATAACACCTGCTTTTAATGCAGCTTGTAAGGAAGCATCATTTGGGTCGTATCCAATCACTTGATATTCTTCCTTTAAACATTTGGCAGCAGAGCCGCCGATGAGACCCAGCCCGATGACTGCGGCATAGG
>JAZNYR010000135.1:0-7698 GCA_045594525.1 Clostridia bacterium
ACACTTTACAATGTAATTGCTAACGGAATCAAAATTGTTATTGATGGGCAGAAACTAAACCCCACTGATGCAAACGGCAATAAAGTTGAACCAATTATTTATAATGGTACTACATACTTGCCCGTAAGAGCAGTTGCAAACGCATTTGGCAAAGCAGTTTATTGGGATGGTCCTAATTATACTGTTTATTTAGGTAATGGAGACCCCTTACCACATCCAACAGTTATGATAAATGATGTGACTAACATTGGAGATTATTTTTTTGATGTAGAGTTAGATAAGTTAACAGACAATTACGGTAATACTTATTCCTCAGCTCTGGGCAGTTGGGGAGATACTACATTTCAGACTTTACTAAATATGAAATATTCAAGTTTTCAAGCGACATTTTATGTACCGCAGGGGTACAGTAGTGATAAATCTGCAAAAATTGTTATTAAAACTGATGGAAAAATAATATATTCTTCGCCAGAAATCTCAAAGACTTCTGCTCCCGTACAAGTTGATTTGAATATAAGAGGTTGTAATGATTTTCAAATTGAGTGTATCGGCATGGGATACGGTCTTGGCTTTATAGGAGATGCAGGATTTTATCAATAATCTGTCCGTTACTGTAGCAAGCAGGGAAAATATATTGCATTTTCCAAAATATTTAGGATAATCCTACAACCTTATAATCGGGACGATGTAGGCATCGTCCCCTACGACGAAAGGCAGAAACGAAATCAATCGTTTCTGCCTTTAAAATTACCGTCCTTATGGGTATTCGTCACAACTTCGTTCTTTTATTATTTCAACACGCTCAACGCATCAGTCATGGTCTTTTCCATGGCTTCCTCGCCGTATTTATCCACATCTTTTTTGTTCTTTTCTTCGTGGGTCAGACAGCCCGCTCCCCCGATACATCCGCCAAGGCACGCCATGCCTTCAATGAAGTTATTGGGAAGAACGCCTTTTTGTGCCTTAAGCAATGCAATACGGCACGCCTCAATACCGTCACAGGCAACAGGATTGAAAGAAAACTCCTCCAAGCCCTGCTCTTTCAGTGCCTGACGGACGGCATCTGTCAAACCGCCGCTTCTTGCAAAGATTCTACCATAGTAGGATGCGTTGTCGAGAACCCCTTCTGAAAGCTCCGTCAAATCAATGTCCTTACTGTCAAACAAAGCCTGCAATTCTTCAAAGGTAATGACACTGTCGATATAGGGACTGACCGTTTCTTTCTGAAATTCCATCTTCTTTGCGGTACAAGGACCTACAAACACAATCTTACAATCCGGTTCCTTTTCCTTCATATATTGCGCAATGGCAGCCATAGGTGACAGCTGACTGGAAACATGAGGCAGTAAATCCGGGAAGAATTTTTCCACATAATTGACAAATGCGGGACAACAAGAACTTGTCATAAACTCACTCTGCTCGGTCAGTTCCTTGGCTTCATGGAAGGCTACCATATCCGCCCCCAATGCCGCTTCTACCACATGATAAAAACCCAAGGTTTCCATAGCGGTAATCACCTGACCCAGCTTTGCATAGGTAAACTGTCCTGCAATGGAAGGTGCTACCACCGCATATACTTTATATTTGCTGTTGTTTTCGCTCTTTTTAATCAAATCAATAACCTGCAGAATATAGGATTTATCCACAATGGCACCAAAGGGACACTGATAGACACAAGCACCGCAGGAAATACACTTGCTGTCATCAATCTGTGCCGCTTTGTCCCCACCCATCTGAATGGCTTTCACTTTACAAGCATTTTCACAGGGGCGTTTTCTGTTTACAATGGCGGTGTAGGGGCAAACCTTTGCACAGGCACCGCAGTTGACGCACTTTGTTTTGTCAATATGCGCCTTCTGATTTTTGTCAAAAGAAATGGCGTTAAATTTACAAGCATCGTCACACCGATGGGCAAGACAACCACGGCATACCTCTGTCACATCGTATCCGCTGACAGGGCATTCGTCGCAGGCAATATCAATGACTTGAATCACATTTTTGTCATCTCCCTGCCCCATGGCAAGACGAATCCGTTCCTGCAGAATTGCCCGTTCTTTATACACGCAACAACGCATGGTGGCTTCCTTATTGGGAACAATTCTTTTGGGAATGTCGTAAACTCCCTCTAACAAATGATCTGCCCAAGCTTCCCGTGCCACCTCTCTGAGCACCTTGTATTTTAAGTGTTGCACTTTTGTATCAAATTTTTTTAGTTTCATGATTATGTCCCCCTAAAAGTAACTTACATTTACTGTTTTTCCGATTGTTTGCAACAGCTTTGCCAAATCCTCCGCCAGTTGCATTTTAATATTGAATCCAATAGGAAGATTAGGATTCTGATGAGCAGGATTCATGGCTCTGCCCACATAAAAATTAATATCCGTCGCTTCCTCCAACAACATTCTTGCAATCTGAGAGGCACCGTCTTTTCCTGTATGCCACTTCTGATGCAGTTTGTTTCCGTCCGCAAAATCCTTTGCATATTCCAGCGCCTTATGAATGGTAAGCACACCCTCTGTTACCAAATCCACACCCTCAATAAAGGCAATGGGCGGAATTTCAGGGTCCAGATAGTCAATGGAAGTTTCCATTTTCTTGCCAAGGTAGGCAGCGGTCAGGGAAGAGGTAGTTCCCCCTGATACAATATGCTTTCCCTGCTTGGCAAAGAACAGCGCCATCATCTTGTTCAAATCCTTGGGGTCACGAGGCGGGCCGAACATCAGATTCACCACCTGCCGATGCCGTACACGGATGGCGGCAGCAGTCGTATCATCCCCGGGCTTATCCTGATATAAATCATTACAGGCATCCACAATCAAAGAGGAAACCGCCTGAGCTGAAAGCTTATCGTCATAATGTTCTTCCACAAATTTTACAATGTTTTCTCTTTGCCAGCCATAATTCAGTGTTTCTCCTACCCCTGCATAAATGGTACCGTCGCTCATGGCGATAAACACATCACCGCATTGCAGACGCACCTTAGATTCCATAATGGTTTTCCCTGCAATGGTTCGGGTGGTAACGGGATAGTCATAATTTTTCCCGTCCCGCAGTAAAATCACCGCAGGATTGTCATACTGAATGATTTCCGCCGTGTCACTCCCCGAAATTCGGATAATGGTAAAGGTAGAATAGGCAACCCCTCTTGTTTTACAAACGGGAAGGGTGGCAATCATGGTATTGACACACTCATCCACATCCATACCGTTTGCAATCATAGTGGCAATAATTTTTGAAGTTAGGGTTGACAAAATATTTGCCTTAACACCGCTGCCTAAACCGTCTGCCAGCACCAACACGGTATCCTCACCGTCCCGAATCAGCTGGACCATATCTCCGCAGCTTTGTTCTCCCATTTTATTCAGGCTCATATAGCCTACATCTACGCATAACTCATTCATCAGAAAGGGTCTCCTTCAATCTGTTCAAAGCAATTTTTGTCTCAGCAGTGGTTTCGCCAAGGAGGGATGCAATTTCCTGCACCACTCGCATCTGCTTTTCTACAACCTTATCTGTAATCTCAATCGCGGCCTGACTCTTTTCTTCCTTCTTGTCCCGCTCACGCTCTTCTTTGGTAATATCCTTCATCAGAATCATCAGAATATGATATTCCTTGTCATACACAATGGTTTCTTCCACATATTTCTGATACTCTGCCAAATACTTTTTATTGTCATACACATTCTTTTCTGCATCCAGTGCCAACACATAATCCACCGGATCTAAAATTCTTGCCACCGGCTCCCCTTCAGGGTTTAACTTCTGCAAATTCAGAATTTTCTTTGCCGCACCGTTCATCTGCTGAATATTCAGTTGCTCATCCAACACAATAATTCCGTTCGGTGTGTTCTGAATAATGGTGTCAGAAAAGCTTTCCGCCTTTTCCATAAAGTAAGGCAAACACATGGTAAGCTCTGCTTTTCCCAAGAGTACCGCCTCTGCTTTTTCACGGCAGGTGTTGTAACCGCAAGAACCGCAGTTCAATTCCTTTTCGGGGCTGGTCTTGCCCATTTTACGCAAGATTTCATCAATGGCACTTCTGCCCGGAATCACACGGGGCACACCACTGTATTCAAACCGTTTAACCAATTCATTCTTGGGAGGCTGTTCCACACAATAATCCTCTGTCTCCACATGATTGGACACAGCCAGAGAATTCTGAATGGGGCTTCCCCCTTGTTTCCGAAGCAGGGGACCGTTGATACAGCTTCCTTTACAGATAGACATTTCAATAAAACAGTTTTGCAGTTTGCCTTTGACAACCTCCCTTAATGCCGCAAGACAGTCCTCCGCACCGTCCACCACCAGATAATGGAAATCATCCTGCAAATCCATACTCTTTAAAATACCGCCCGAGGTGGGGAAAAAGTTGGTTCTGTACTTCTTTGAAGTTGCCTCCAGATGAGGAAGAGTGACAGACTCTTCTTCCAACCATCCGTCAAACTCTTCAAAGGTCAGCACGGTATCAATAATCCCTTCGTATTTTTCCGCTTCTTCCTTTTTGGAAATACAAGGACCTACAAATACTACTTTGCATCCCGGATGTGCCTCTTTCAGCATTTTTCCATGCACCAGCATAGGAGAGGTCACATTTGCCATAAAGGGCAGGGCTTCCTTAAAATGTTTTTCCACCAGCACATTCACGGAATGGCAGCAGGTAGAAATAATCACGCTTTGTTCCTTTTGGGCAATCATTCTTTCATATTCCCGCTTTACGACCGTTGCCCCTTCCGCTGTCTGAAAAGCTCCGGCAAATCCCAGCTGTTTTGCTGCCGCTTCCAAATCGTCAAAGTTGTGCTGGGGGTATTTTGCAGCATAGGCAGGTGCCACACTCAAATACACTTCATCGCCTGATGCCAGCAGCTGTTTTGCCGCCACTACATCGTTTCGCACCTGTTTTGCAGATTGGGGACAGACCACATAACATTCCCCGCACAAAATACATTCTTCACGGATAATGTGCGCTTGTCCTTCTGTCATCCGCAAGGATTTGATGGGACAGTGACGAATACATTTATAGCAATTTTTACAGTTGGACTTTTTCGTTAACAAACACCGATCCACGGTCTATTCCCCCTTTTCGTTTATTTTACTTTTGCTAAAATTTCTGTCTCAAAAAACTCATCTACCGTTTCGGGTTTTACGGAATGAACCTGACCATTTACCGTAACGGATACACCGTTCACACAGTTTTTCATACAGAACGCTCCGCCCATTTCTACAGTTCCTTCCAATCCTTTTTCCTTTACCAGAATCTGGAGCCGATCAATCACCTGGCGGGATCCTTTCAAGTGGCATGAGCTTCCGATACAGATTGTAACCTTCATTTTTGTTTCCTCCTAAATGTTTTCTCTTCCTATTTTTATTTTATTATCTTTTCTCTTTTCGGATAAATCGAGTGACTGGCATCGTCACAAAACCGATACAACCCCCACGAATCCATTTTCATTATACCTCAAATTCCGTCAAATTGCAACCCTTTTGACGGATAAATATTTATTTTGCGCCCGAAATTTAAAAAACAATTGACAGAATGAAAAAAAAGGTGTAAAATTGATATAATATCCCTTTTTTAACAGGGGAAATAAAAAACAGGAAAGGACTGTTCTTATGAAAATTTGCTTCTCAACATTAGCTTGCCCCGATTCTGACTGGACGGAGATTTACTCCATGGCAAAAGACCTAAGCTTTGACGGAATTGAAATCCGCGGTCTGGGCGAAGATATTTCTGCAGTAAAGGCAAAGCCCTTTACGGAAGCACAACTACCCAAGACAGTTGAAAAACTTTCCGAGTTAGGGTTAACCATTCCTTGTCTGTCCTCCGGCTGTGTGCTGAAAAACAAAGAGGACTATGATGACATTGTAGAGGAAATTTCTACCTACATAGCATTGGCAGGAAAACTGAACACACCGTTCATCCGTATTCTTGCCGACTCCGATCCCGCCCCCGGCGGTGATGTTGACGATGCTTACATTATCCAAACTCTCGGAAAGCTTTCACAACTGGCTCAAGAGGGTAATGTAACACTATTGGTAGAAACCAACGGCGTGTATGCCGACACGAAAAGATTGAAAAAGGTGCTGGATGCAGTAAACAGCCAGTTCATTGCAGCACTGTGGGATATGCATCACCCTTATCGGTATGCAAACGAATCCCCCTACGATACCATTAAGAACTTATCCAGTTATATCAAATATGTTCATACCAAAGACAGCATCATGGACGGCGACACCGTTTCTTACAAAATGATGGGTGAAGGGGATCTTCCCTTAAAAGATATGTTTGATGCCTTAAAGGCGCAGCGGTATGACGGTTATGTTTCTTTAGAATGGGTAAAACGCTGGTCAAAGGGCTTGTCTGACGCAGGAATTGTGGTTCCCCACTATGCAAACTTTATGGCACCCTATCGTACCCATCACAAATTCCCATTACAGGAAAACAAAAGAAAAACAGGAAAATATGTATGGCCCAAGGAACATTTGATTGATTACACCTTCCCGGATGTACTGGACAGAATGTGTGAAGAATTTCCCAATCAGTATGCATTCCGCTATACAGAACTTGATTATACCAGAACCTATCCTCAATTCAGAGATGATGTGGACCGTTTTGCAAGAGCTTTGATTGCCATGGGCGTAGGCAAAGGGGACCATGTTGCCATCTGGGCAACCAATGTTCCTGCCTGGTACATTACTTTCTGGGCAACCACTAAAATCGGTGCGGTTTTGGTTACGGTGAATACCGCGTATAAAATTCACGAAGCGGAATATCTGTTAAAGCAATCTGATACCCATACCCTTGTAATGGTGGACGGTTATAAAGATTCCGACTATGTGGGCATTATGAAAGAACTGTGTCCGGAACTGCAAACCTGCAAACCCGGTCAGCTGTATTCTCTGCGTCTTCCCGAACTGCGGAATATCATTACCATTGACAGCAAACAACCCGGTTGCTACACCTGGGATGAAGCATCTGCTCTTTCCGAACAGGTTCCTCTGTATGCAGTGGAAGCACGCCGCCGTCAGATTGATAAACATGATGTTTGTAATATGCAGTACACCTCCGGAACCACAGGTTTCCCCAAAGGTGTTATGCTGACTCACTATAATGTAGTAAACAACGGAAAAGCCATTGGCGACTGTATGGATTTATCCACCGCAGACCGAATGATGATTCAAGTGCCTATGTTCCACTGTTTTGGCATGGTGCTGGCAATGACCGCCTCCATGACCCATGGTGCTACCATGTCGCCCATCCCCGCCTTTTCCCCTCGAAAAGGGTTGGCTTGTATCAACAAAGAAAAGATTACCGCCTTCCACGGCGTTCCTACTATGTTTATTGCCATGCTGGAGCATGAAGATTTTGACAAGACCGATTTTTCTCACATGAGAACGGGCATTATGGCAGGAAGTCCCTGTCCGGTAAAAATCATGGAGGATGTCATCAACAAGATGAACATGAGCGAAATCTGCATCACCTACGGGCAGACAGAAGCCTCTCCCGGATGCACCATGAGTAAAACCACCGATTCTATTGATACCCGTGTAAACACGGTAGGAAGTGCGATTTTCGGTGTGGAAAACAAGATTGTTGACCCCGAAACAGGAGAAGATTTACCCGATAATGTAGATGGTGAATTTGTAGCACGGGGTTACAATATCATGAAGGGATATTACAAGATGCCCGAAGCCACCGCC
>JAZNYR010000136.1:0-3182 GCA_045594525.1 Clostridia bacterium
ATCCACCAGGTTGCATAGGTACTGAACTTATATCCTTTACGATAGTCAAACTTTTCAACCGCTTTAATCAGTCCTAAATTACCTTCTTGAATCAAATCCAAAAACAACATTCCGCGACCCACATACCGTTTTGCAATACTGACTACCAGACGCAGATTCGCTTCAGCAAGTCGTTTCTTGGCAACTTCATCTCCATCTGCCATTTTTTGGGCCAGAATTGTTTCTTCATCAGGAGATAACAATTCTACCTTACCAATTTCCTTCAAATACATACGAACAGGGTCATCAAGACTGATTCCTTCCGGAACAGACAAATCTAATTCTTCGGGTTCAAGCTGAATTTCTTCTAATTCTTGTTCTATGTCCCCTACAATTTCGATGCCCATATTTTCAACGGACTCATAGATTTTTTCAATCTGATCGGGATCCATCTCAATTTCTTCCAGGGCATCCATAATTTCCCTGTAGGACAGCATCCCTTTCTTTTTGCCTGTATCCAACAGTTCTTTAATGATCTGTTTTTTGTTATCATTGTCTGCCATACCTATTCCCCTTTTTGTA
Organism: Clostridia bacterium; assembly: GCA_045594525.1. GTDB lineage: Bacteria > Bacillota > Clostridia > HGM11514 > HGM11514 > SIG438. The sequence goes on from JAZNYR010000136.1 coordinate 562, forward strand.
CCTGTTGATTATGCTTACTTCTTTTATCTTGCATTAACAACTGTTGAAGCTGCTGTGCATCACTGACACCTTGCGACATTACCTGGTGTTGTTTTTGCTGACGAATTACTGCAATCAATTGTTGTGCCGCCTTTGCGCTGTCCTCCAAGTGCAACTCACGAACGGCAATTTCGCTCAAAATTCTTTGTTGTTCCGGTGAAAGTTGATGTTGTAGTTCTATTCTTCCATCCTGTATCATACGAAACAGCAACCCGTGGTCTGTAACTGTAAAGAATTCATCGGTTAATCCTAACAAGCCACACAACTTGGGATTGTCATACAAAATACCAAGTAATATTTTCTCGTTTTTCTCAAGCTTGTCCACAGAAATCATACGACGCTCTCGACGGTCTTCCTCCCGTTGTATCAAAACCCGTCTTTTTTTAGAAATCTTTTGGATCTCCGAAAATACCGCTTCAGGAGACACGCCCGTATCCGCCGACAGTTTTTTTACATATAATTCAAGTTCTACATCGCTTTCTATAGAAGAAAAAACTTTTGCCGCATCGTGCACAAAAGAAATTTTCTGTTCCACATCTTCTAAAAGATATTGCTGGCTTAACCGCAAAATCCGATACTCAATTTGACCCGGCGCTTGCTCAATCAATTCCATAAAGGAATCTTTTCCGAATTTTTTAATATACTCATCAGGGTCCTTTGCTTTGTTTTGCACCAAAACATTGACCTTGATTTGCTGGGTTGCCATAATTTCAATACACCGCGCCGTTGCCTTTTGCCCCGCTTCATCAGAATCGAAGCACAAGGTCACTTTATCGGCATACCGTTTGATCAGCTTTGCATGGTCAGGCGTAAAAGCCGTCCCCAATGCTGCAACCGCATTTGTAATCCCTGCCTGATGCAGTGCGATTACATCCATATATCCTTCAACGATAATCAGGCTTCTGCCCTTTTCGTTTTTAGCAAAATTCAAACCATATAGATTATGACTTTTGGAAAACACGGGTGATTCGGGGGAGTTCAGATATTTCGGCTTTGAATCATCCAGCACTCTGCCGCCAAAGCCAATCACATTTCCTCGTAAGTCTATAATCGGAAACATCACACGATTACGAAAACTGTCATAGTATCGTTTTTCTTTATGTCCCGCAAGTCCCGCTTTTTCGATTAAGGATTCAGAAAACCCTTTTTGTTTCAAATGCTTTAATAATTGATCCCATGAATCAGGAGCATATCCCAGACCAAAACCCTTGATGGTTGATTCTTTAAGCCCGCGATTTAAAAAATACGACCTTGCTTCATCCCCTTTTACCGAGTAAAGCATATCATGGAAAAAAACAGCGGCTTCACGGTTTAATCCATACAACTGTTCCTTTTCGGTAGCTGTATGACGGCTGACCCGTTGGTCCTGAGGCTCGGGCACCGCAATATGGGCTCGTTGTGCCAGAAATCTCACAGCCTCAACAAAATCCAGATGCTCTATTTTCATCACAAAATCAAGCACCCTTCCTCCTTCGCCGCAACCAAAACAGTGATAAAACTGTTTTTCTGCGGATACAGAAAAAGAAGGAGTCTTTTCATGATGAAACGGACACAATCCCAGCAGGTTACGACCTGATTTTTTCAATGGCACATATTCATTAATCAAGTCAGCAATTTCATTGGCATCGCATACCTGATTGATGAAATCATCCGAAAAAAACAATCTCCCGTCCCCGCTTTCAACCAAAAATCTTTACAAGATAACTATTTCGACACAAGCCGCAAAAATCCTTTTTAATTTTTAAACTATTCCTAGCACAGTGTTTCCATAAATTATATTTTTATGCAAAAAACCGCATATTTACAGTATTTTTATGCATAAAAAACGGTTCCTCTTTTTTGAGGAACCGTTAAAAATTTTCTTATTTTTCTTCGGCAATCTTTGCCTGTGCTGCAGCCAATCTTGCAATCGGCACACGGAAAGGAGAACAGGAAACATAGTTCAGTCCAACCTTATGGCAGAATTCCACAGAAGAGGGATCGCCGCCGTGTTCACCGCAGATACCAAGCTTAATATCAGGACGGGTGCTTCTACCCAGTTCTGCAGCCATTTTTACCAATTTACCAACACCGGTCTGATCCAGCTTTGCAAAGGGATCGGATTCGAAAATTTTGTTGGTATAGTATTCAGGCAAGAACTTACCTGCATCGTCACGGGAGAAACCAAAGGTCATCTGAGTCAGGTCGTTGGTACCGAAGGAGAAGAATTCCGCTTCTTTTGCAATATCATCCGCAGTCAATGCAGCTCTGGGGATTTCAATCATGGTACCTACCTTATATTTCAGATCAGAACCTGCAGCTTCGATAACAGCATCAGCAGTTGAGGTGACTACATCTTTTACAAACTTCAATTCCTTAAATTCTCCCACCAGAGGAATCATGATTTCAGGAACGATGTTCCATTCAGGATGCTTTTTAGAAACTGCTAAAGCTGCTTTGATAACAGCCTTGGTCTGCATTTCGGCAATTTCAGGATAGGTTACTGCCAGACGGCATCCTCTGTGACCCATCATGGGGTTGAATTCATGCAAGGAAGCAATGATTGCCTTGATTTCATCAACTGTCTTACCCTGAGCATCAGC
>JAZNYR010000137.1:0-7542 GCA_045594525.1 Clostridia bacterium
GGTTCGATTCCCCCACGGGTCACCAAAAGCAAGAATACACGAAGTTGTGTTCTTGCTTTTTTCTTGTTACGAGGGGAATCGAACCCTGAGAGGGCATGAGCCGTTAATCAAACGATTCATAATCGTGTTTAGGCGAATGGACGTGGAATATTCCCAAATCCTGTGATTTTACTTATGATTATTAAAATACAAAAAGAGGTGTTGTAAATGACAAAGAAAAAAAGTTTTCTGCTATGTGCCCTTTTCCTTGCTTTTGTAACGGTTTTTGTAACCTCCTGTAGCCAAACCCCGTCAGAGGAAAATCTGTGGGATACGGCTGTTTACAAAAGTGATACCGAATTTGGCAAGGGAGAAAAAACCGTAACGGTCAGCGTCACCGTGGAAGAGCATACGGTGAATTTTACGATTCATACGGATAAAGAAATTCTGGGAGAAGCCTTAATGGAACACGACCTGGTTTCAGGAGAACAGGGAGCTTACGGTCTTTACATCAAAAAGGTGAATGGTATTGTGGCAGACTACGACATCAATCAATCTTATTGGTCCTTTACCAAAAACGGAGAGTATATGACCCAAGGCGTGGACGGTATCACAGTAAAAGACGGGGAACAATACGAATTGACATATACCAAAGGGCAGTAGCAAAATGCACAGACCGCATAAAGCAAGAAAAGATCATAGTATGATGATTGAATATTACAAAAAAATTTGAGAAAAAAGAATGTAGAAATTTATTCTTTAATAAATTTCATTGATTAAATTGCTTTATACTATAAACAAACATCGCCTCTCGTCGTATCCACATACGACTTCGGGTGCCCAAAAACAACACAAAGTCTTGTTTTTGCTCAGTTTGTTTATTCTGCACTATTTTTCTCCAACCCCAAAGGGGCAGTAGCAAAATGCTACTGCCCCTAGTTTTAACGATTTTTCATCAGAAAATATATTCCCGTCTGTTTTTTAAATTTCCCACAATACTACCGATGAATGTTTTCAGAAAGTACATGGCGTCAAACTCGTCCTTAAAACGCAATTCATTTTTGAGAACAAATTCCTTGATATGCTCCAGATTGTCATCTAAATTCCCCTTTGCCGCTGTCAGATACACTTCCAGCATCATTCTGTATAAGGTTGCATGAAACTCCAGTTTTTCCCAGGCGGAGCGGTGTTCTGTTTCCTCAAGCTCTTTTTCGATTACAGGTTTGAACTCATCAATGATCTGAATGGCTAAAGTCAGGTCGTTTACGGTTTTTTCTGTAACCACCTCTTCCTCACCTCTTAATGCCTTGGCACAGCCATATTGAGAAAGGGAAGACAGATACTGTTGCACCTTACCGTAATTTTCCCCAAACTCGGTCTTCATCACACGGTCAGAAACCGTATCAAAATCAACTGTTTTATTCCACAGAGTTTCTGCCATCACATTCATATTCAATGAGCTGGGCAGAAAAGCTCTTTGTATCTGACAGCTCACCAGACCGTTCAACCCAATGGCTTCCAGATTTTTAATATCCTCACAAATGATCTGGGCATGTCGATACTGTGCAAAATCAAAATAATGGTCCCACATAAAATAATAATCATAGTCAAAGCCGTCGCATTTAAAGTCCTGCTGCCAGTCTCTGAGGTAGGCAAGATTTTCTCCCACATTCTTGGGGAATTTCAATTGATTCAGCTCGTAGGGACGCATTTCTCCCGTAGCATTGGGGTCATAGGAGGCAGAATAAGAACGGGAAATGGGTGCAAACATCAGCACAAAACGGTCACTGTTGGAAAGTCGTTCATAAAGAGGCTTCCAAAGCAAATCAAAATAAATAAGAAATACGATTCTGGTATTCAGCTTTGCCTTTGTCAGCTTTTCGTCCAGTTCGTTCAGCATCTGCACATAATAATCAGAAGTTCTTTTTCCACGGCAATTTTCACATTCACAATTGTTGTTCATGCCATCCCCCAGCCAGAAATGGACATAAGAAAGCTCCGGATGGTCCAAACAATACTGTACAACATTGTCGGTAACACGATTTCTTGCTTTCGGATTAGAATAACAAAGATTGGTATTGATAGGAACTCCGTTCCATAATTTCCGCTCTCCGTTTATCATAGCCACCACATCACGGTACTCCGGCTCCGGTTCTTCATGAACTGACCAGGAGGACCCGTCTATTCCAAAAGCCTGACTTGTCCAGCCATGACCAACGCCATGATAAAGAAGGCTTCTTTTTTTTATCTCTTCTTCTCCAAGAGAAACCATCGCCCTGATATCATCATCACTGAGTGTTTCCTTTTCTCTGTAAGGAGTATCCTCAGAATACCAACGGTCAAAAAATTCTCTCGGCAGCTGAAATTGCACATAATAACCATTCATAGCGGCTTTTGGCAGCCAATCAATCATATCTGTAACAGTTTTCTGAAGAACAGAGCCCTCCATGCAAACCGTTCTGTGACGGTAGGAAGCCTTTTCGCACACAGAAACATTTTTCCACTCTAAAGTTTCAGGGTAATACTCCCCATCCAAACCGGGTCTTATAAAAGCAAAGCCAAGTTCTTTTAAATAGCGATAGGTGGCAATCAGCACCGACCGTGCATTGGTTCCTGTAATCACACCGGTGAATTCCTTTACATCGATTTGGATTGCGTCGTCAAGCTCCGGATTTTCCACTTTCGGAAGAGTATCAGAAAGATCGACTCCCATATATACTGTATTTTTGTTCAGCTTATCAAAGTTCGCGGTAGGAATGATAGAAAAATCGCCCCCCGACACGGCTGACAGATATTTTTGCAATTCTCTTGCCGCAAAAATTACGGTTTCACGGCCTTTTTGATCGCAACCTGCAATGATTGGTCTGATCATATATCCCATACTTCTCTCTCCTTTTTCAAACAGTTCTGTAAAAACCTGCATTTTTTCAAAACAAGTATAACATAAAATATGTAATTAGTCAATCATTTTCCCCTGAATCTGACAGACAGAATGTCTCGGTGCTTTACACGCAAAAAATATGCACCTCCATAAGCATCTAACTTTTGAGGTGCATACATTTATGTACATTTGCGGTTTTTATTATTTTTTAGCATCACCATTAAAGAGAAAAAGAACACCATTAGGCTAATCCATTGCGAAGTTGAAAAAAGCAAGAATCTTCCCCTTATAACATCTCCACGAAAAAATTCCAGACAAAATCTTAGAAACGAATACATAATCAAATATAATGCTACAATACTATATTTGAATCTTTCCTTTTTGGTATAAAATAAAAGAACTCCTAGGATTATCAAATTGAACAATGCCTCTATCGCCTGTATAGGAAAATATGTTGAATGCCCCAAGTCAAATCTTGTTGATACAGCAAATATTCCATTATAAGGAAAACCATAACAGCAACCCGCCAACAAACAACCAATTCTTCCTATAGCATGTCCTAAAGGTATATAGGGAATTACGCTTGATTCTATAGACTCTATTCTAATTTTTAATGTTTTTGCCGTAATAATACCTCCAAAAAGTCCCGTTAGAAGTCCTCCATAAAATACTGTTCCCGGATTTTTTAGAAACAACAGTTCTCCGCTCGTTATCTGGTTATAGAGTGCTATAAAATCATATGTAATAAAAATATATAAAAAAGTTCCCCCCAGCATTGAACATCCCATAGAAATTGCAACCACAATTATTAAATCATCAAAACCTATATTTTTGGTTTGACCTTTTTTCAATGCTAATATGACACATAAAAATATTGCTGCGCACATACACAGACCATAAGTTGGTATAGACATATTTAAAATTTTTATATATGGATACATGAAATCACCTAACAATAGTAAAATAAAGCATAAAAAATCTGCCACTTAACGAGGCAGATTTCTCTTTTGTAGTTCATGTTTCCACCTAAAGTTGCCAAGCCGCCAACACATGCAGCACAAGCAATCCATGAAAGAAGTCCCAATGCTACTGCAATGATTGACATTACAACACCGGCAGTTGCCATGCTTTGCTTTTCCGGAGTTCTCTTCTTAGCTAAAGTACCAAGAACAATACCTACAATACCAAGCAACATGGAAAGCCAACCAAGACCGATAAAAGGAAATACCAATGCACAAATCCCCAATACCAAAGATGATACAGCCATTATTAAATCCCCCCCTCTAAAATTTATTAGACACATATATTATATAATATATTGTCTTTTTTGTCAACTATTAATTGTATTCCTATCCCTTAAAATGTCAAAAAAAGGGGTTTTGCATCTGATTTTCCAGTATTTTTGTCGAAAAACAAAAAATTTCATTATAAGCCTTCCGTTTAAAATCTAGGCAGAAGCACTTCACACCAAAAATCTTCTTTTTTCTATAATACGATATTACAAGTCTGCAAAAAGAAAAAGTAAAATAGTATAAATTTCAACATTTATTTCACAAATTCACACTTCCAAATTCCTGTAATGTGCAGAGGTGCATCCGCTTTTGCAAGACCATACATTTTTTCGATTACAATTGTGTATTCTTCTCCTGATTTAAGTTTCGCATCATTGATTGAAAGATTTACCAACACCTTGCCGTTACGAACTGTTCGTACAACTTTTTATCCTCCTTTCGCCTTTGTAAAAGCTTTTACACTTATTAGACGATTTTATTATGAAAAAAGTCAAATAATCTGATTTTTATTACTGATCACCTCAGAAATGAATTGAAAAAAACACCTGCAACTGCAAGTGCTTTTCTATCATTGTCGTTCTCTTTTTCATTTTTGTAACTGTCTTAAAAAATCTTTTTGTCGGTTTTTATGTTCAAAACGAATGTAATATTGATATTGTAACATCATACTTTAATACATAAATTACATCTTGTCTTGACGCTTGTTTCCTTAAAATATCTGTTTTCCATGGGAATCCATTCGTTGAAAAATCGTTTTGCTAACTGCAAGGTATTGCGGTTTCTGATTCGCTCTTTTTGCATTTCATCAGAAACACACAGAAATACCGAAAAATGATAATATTTTACAAACTCAGGGTGCATAGAATAGACACCTTCAATCACATTTAATTGTTTTGGCGTAAGGAATGCAGAATGATTGACAGTCATGGAGGAACAATCAAATTTTCTATAATCAATGATTTCTCCTTTGCTTAAAGGTTGCAACACTTCCATCAAAAACCGTTCACGGTCTATATTTCCGCCAATCTCCTCATATCGCTCGGATGTTCGTTGCTCGGGCCGCAGGAAAAAGTCGTCTATATGAAAAACGGTGCAATCATAAACTTCAGAAAGAATTTTGCTTAATGTTGTTTTACCGCTTGCGCTACCCCCTTCAATTGCAAGATTGACCCTTCCTTGTTCAAGGCGGACATCAAGCTCTTTAAACAGCGGCAAAAAAGGCAGGTATTCATTTGCTATGATACGATAAGATAAAGAATACTCCCTGTTAAAAATATCCGAATGATGAATGGCAGGATAGCCTTGTGCTTCCCAGTCTTTCATTGCCGCATGAAATTCATCTTCTTGAAAAGGAAGTGCTTTTTCTCGCACAAGTTCCATTGCAACCGATAATTTTTTAGTCAGGTTGGTCTTACCCTCCGATTCTCTTTTGGAAGATAGACAGAACAATTTTCCTAAAGTTTCAGCTCTTAAACCCGAATTAAGATAAGATAAATGTACACGACTATATTCTCCATCTAACGGTTCAACAGTCGGCTGACTTTTGTGAGATATACTTTCATATTCCGCACAAATGTTGCTTACAACTGTTTCGACCGAAGAAACCCAATGCTCACATCCAAAAGAACTCTGATAAAGAAATTTGAAAATATCTTGTATTTGCAACTTTGGGTATTGCTTATAGTGCATGATGATAAGTTTCCGTGTTTGTTCATTCTGTTTCATAATCTGTTAATCTTTCAAATTTAATATTTTTGAATTTCCAAAAATCATCACTAAGGCAGGAATCAATATAAGCTGTACAACGATTCCGGGAATTGCATTGACAAAGGCTCCGGCAAAAAATGCCTCAAAAGTAAACGGATTACCGCTCATTCCCATGAAAATATACATTGCAACTCCCCATACAATTCTACCTAGCATCATCGCAATCAGTAAAGAACAATAAATATAAATTTTCTTGTCAGGAAGTCTTTTGTGCATCAAACCTGCAACTGCTCCGTAAACAGCAAGTTCAAACGCCATACAAACCGCCGTTGGAAAAAGTGGTGGCATTCCAAGTATAAAAGAACGGAACAACGGAGCCACAAAGCCAACGAAAAGTCCCCAGTACCATCCACAAAAAAAACCACAAAGCAAAATCGGTATATGTAGAGGACAAAGCATAGAGCCTATCTCGGGAATTTGTCCTGTCAAAAACGGCATTATGTATGAAAGTGCCAAAAATAATGCAGCAAGAATCATTTTCAAAATTTTATTTTGTTTTTTCATAACTAAATTCCTTTCTAAATACAAAAAAATCATTATCTCTTCTAAGATAATGCCAGTGTGTCGATAAACCTATCGACACGCTGGCAGACTGGGAAAAAGGAAGGGATATTTTGCTAAAATGAATCGCAGACAGTACGGGGGTACGGCAAGTGTTCATTTTGGCAAAAGCAAGCAACCGCTTGGAAAATTCGATGTATTCCAAGCGGTTTTTTATGTTTTCTAACAGATAAAGCTGATGATTATTGTTTCTTTATTGTCTTTCTTTGCTTGCGTTAGACCGACTTTTTCAACGGTCTGCCATTATCTCTTCTAAGATAATGACACTTTCATAGCATCTTTAAAATTCCAAATTACATCACTAATAAAGAATTTCCGCCGCAACAATATTCTTCTAATTGTCATAAAAATTATACCATAAAAACAAAAGACTGTCAAGTTTTTTATATTCACCTATTTAGGGCAACCATGTGATACAAATCTTGTTGCCAAAAGCAACATATCGTAAATGACCTCAGGAATTTACACCGTTGAAAAAGCGTGCCGAAAGTGATATGCACCTCCAAAAGTGTCTAACTTTTGGGGTGCATATCAAAGTTTCAGTACGCTTTTTCATGGAAGAGCCGAACGGTTTAGATGCCATTTATTGAATTTTTTGTCATTGATTATCTGTTCTATATGATCGAAAAAATTAACGGAATCGTTATACAAGAAAGTAAATGAGAAATTACTGCCATACCTGCTGCAACCGTTGTATCCTTGCCAAACGCACTTGGAATAACAATTGTATTAAGTCCAAGAGGCATTGCAAGAGAACAAAGTGCACAGATATAGGTTGTTTCAGGAATTTTGAAAAAAGATGCCACTGATACGAAAAGGGCAGGCATAATAATAAGCCTTATAATCGAAACAATATAAATTCTTACATTTAAAAAAGTTTTTTTCAGGGATATAGACGATACCACCACTCCAGTAAGAATCATGGCAATCGGTGACATGCAATCTCCCGATACATTTATCAGTGACATAGTCCACTCAGGAAGATTAATTCTTGATAGACCAATTAACATACCTATCAGCATTGCTATAAACATAGGATTAACAAAAGATTTCATAGATTCC
>JAZNYR010000138.1:0-2261 GCA_045594525.1 Clostridia bacterium
TGTGTTTTGACGCTCACGATCAGCAAGTAACCAACTAAAGTTTTTATCCAATCATTCATCCAATTCCTCCTGTTGTCACACAAACAATCGCAATTGTCAGCAAAAACATGGCACAAACCGTAAATAACACTTTTACAAGAAGTCCGATTCCTTCCCCCGCCTGTGTTATCACTCCTGTCAAACGCTTGTCTGAAATTGGTTCTGTCACAGCCGCAAGTACCTGATAAAACAATGCATAACATGCTACTTCCACCACCGGCACCAGGCATACGGAAACAATCACCACTGCTGCCACAGCACCAATTCCATTCTTTAACAATGCACCGGAGCCTAATATTACATCGGTTACATTCTGTGCCACATTTCCAATGTTTCCAAGGCTCGATACCCCTTTGCTAAACACCGTCTGTTTCATTTCATCAATGGCAGGCGAAATCATTCCCTGTATCATCTGCATCCCTGCACTGGCACCGATCATGGCCTTTAACCCCCACAATATCAATTTTTTTAAACCCTCTCTGCCTTTTAAAAAAATTTCTTCCTTTCCCAGATGTCCCAGCATAGAAAATAAAACATAACATCGAATCGCAGGTAAAATCAGTGATGATACAATTTTCTGCAAATAATAGATCAAAACAAGAAATCCTTCATAATAAATGACGGCGCTTGTCCGATAAGCACTCACTGCTGCTGCCATCAGATAAGTCGGCATCAAAACTTTCATAAAATCAATCAAATCTCTGATTACCGATTCCGTCACCTCATAGCAAACACCAAAAGATTTCATCATAATCAGAAACAAAAGCAAAAAAATCATATAAAATCCCATATCCGAAATTTGTCTGTTTCTAAATGCTTTTGCAATCGTTGAAAGCATTGCCGCTGAAATGATCAGAATCATCAGATAACCGATGGTCTGGCCATGTATCTGCAATTGTTCAGAAATCACATTTTTCAAAATCTCAATCCATTTTCCCGGAGAAAACAAATTGCCTCCGGACATTGCCTCATTTACCATCGCTTCAAATCCAACATTTTTTCCGACGATCTGCCTAAGAACACTTTCTATTTCCCTAAAATCCAGTTCTGCCCCCATGTTCATCCTCCTAAGAAGTAATCAATGGTCTCCAAAAGTGAGGTCATGATTGGCATACAAAGCACCAAAATACTTAGTTTTCCAAACAGTTCTATTTGGGATGCTAACGTATTGGCTCCTGCATCTTTGCACAGATCGGCTGAAAATTCTGCCAAATATGTAATTCCAACAATCTTTATCAAAAGCTTAAAATAGGAACCATATGCAGAAAAATATCCCTGCAGAAAATGAAGCTCTTCCACAATTGTCTCCAGCTTTAAAATTGCAGACAGGCCTAAAAAAGCTCCTGCTGCAAGTGTTACCCAAAGTGCGTATTCCGGCTTTACCGTTTTTACCCATGCCGCTAAAATTGCCGCTGTCACACCAATTGCCACAATCTTAATCATAGAAACCTCCCATCTATAATTCAAAAAGGCTCTGCATTGTTTCAAACAGCTCCAGCACATAAGGCAGTACCCAGAACAGTACTACCAAAAGGCCTGCAAGACTCACAAAATGCCCCAGATCATCCCTTCCGCTGTTTTTCAGCAGCTGGCAGAGAATGGAAACCAAAATCCCCACCGCCGCAATCTTAAACAAAATCCCAATACTCATATTTCCATCCTCAAATTATCAATAGACTCAAAAACGCCCCTGCTGTCACTCCCATGGTCTGATAAAGTTTCCCTTTTATCTCCAGTTGCTCCTTGGCATTCATAATCGCATCGTCTGTCTGAAGGATTGCCAGATTTAAGGTTTCCGTCTGCATCGTAAGATCAAGATAGCCAAGACTGTTTCCCAACTGTTCCAACAAAAGCTTATCCTCTTTTTTGAACCCTTCATTGGTCAACAATTGGTCAGTCTTTTCATCCCACACAGTCAAAAAGTTTCCAGAATGTCTGCTTTCCAATTCTTTTGCAAGTTCTCCAAGAAATATATCAAAAGGCTTCTCTGCCCGTTCTGACACATTTTGGAATGCTTCTGAAAGCGTCGCCCTGTGAAATCTTAGTTCTCCCTGCAGCAGAATCATCATTCGTTTTAACGCATTCAGACACCTCACACGCTCCTTTAGTTCATCTGCTTTCAAATACCCGATGGCAGCCGCAGAAGTAAGTAAGTCGGATCGTAGCCATGTCGTTCTGTGAGCCAAGGAGTTGTCACCTTAACTTGTCTTCCTAAGACCGCT
>JAZNYR010000139.1:0-15739 GCA_045594525.1 Clostridia bacterium
AACAGCCGAAAGTCGTGCAACATAATGTCAGTATTTATAAGTATTATATCCGAGAAAACTCAGCTTCTAACGGAATGTTTTCAAAGAAATATTTTGATATGCTGTATTTTTGCAACCTGAAAATGAAATATATTCAAGAAAATATGCCTCATCTTTTGGATTATGCAAAAGATATGGAGGTTCGGACGAATTTGCTGTTTTTACAAGTATTGTGTCGTACTACCGAAAAAAAATATAAAGCAGTACAGAAACAATGTGAAAAGACTGTTCGCAAGCTATACAAGTATCATAAACCTATCAATCGTCACTTTAAAATTATGGCGGATATGGTAATAATTGGATTGTATCCGATATATAAGAAATTAATTTGGTTTAAGTATTATAGATAAATCGTACATGTGTATAAGTGACAGGGTGGTAAGAGTTGAAAAACAAAGTATTTCAAAATGCAGGCTGGATTGTCGGGTGTAAAATAGTTCAATCGCTAATTAATTTTGTGATTGGATTAATGACTGCTCGATATTTAGGTCCTTCTAATTACGGTGTGATCAGTTATGTGGCATCTGTTGTGGCGTTTGCCCTGCCGATTATGCAACTGGGACTGAAAAATACATTAGTTAAAGAGTTTATTCAGAATCCGAACCAAGAAGGCGAGGTTTTGGGTACTGCTTTGGGTATTAACATAGTTTCCAGTATTTTTTGTATGCTAGGCACAGTTGCATTTGTGATGTTTGTCAATGCAGGAGAAAAGGAAACTATTTTTATCTGTATTTTATACAGTTTCACATTATTGTTCCAAGCAACTGAGATGACTCAGTATTGGTTTCAGTCAAAGCTATTGTCTAAATATCCGTCTATTGCAACTTTAATTGCATATATCATTGTTGCTATATATAAAATATATTTGCTTGTAACAGGAAAAGGAATTGCTTGGTTTGCACTTTCAAATGTGATAGATTATTTCTTAATTTCTGTTATTCTTATGTTTATATATAAAAAGGTCGGAGGTCAAAAACTATCAATAGATTGGTCTTTTGGACGGAGGATGCTTTCCCAAAGCAAATACTATATCATTCCAAGTCTAATGGTTATGGTTTTTCAGCATACTGACCGAATTATGCTTAAGCTGATGATTGGTGAAGCAGAAACCGGGATGTATTCGGCTGCAATCACCTGTATAGGAATCAGTGCATTTGTATTTTCTGCAATTCTCGATTCAGCAAGACCTGTCATTCTGGAGGAAAAAGAAAAAAACAATGAGCAGTATGAAAAAAGAGTCATACAATTATATAGCATTATTACTTGTATGTCCTTGTTACAAAGTGTAGGGATGACTATATTTTCTAAACCACTTGTAATGTTGCTATACGGAGCGGAATACTCCAAAACGGCAGCAATCCTTTCTGTTGCAGTATGGTATGTGACTTTTTCCTATTATGGAGTGGTCAGAAATATATGGATTTTAGCTGAGGGAAAGCAGAAGTATCTTACAGGAATTAATGTGGCAGGTGCTTTGGCTAATGTAGTGCTAAATTACTTGCTGATACCAATTTGGGGAGCAATTGGAGCTTCTATTGCCTCGTTTATTACACAGTTCTTTACTAATGTAATCATTGGTTTTATTTTCAAACCGATTCGTCACAATAATTATTTGATGCTAAAAAGCTTAAATCCAAGAATTATACTTGGATTGATTCAAGGAGTACTTCGCAAACGATAAAATACCACTATCTAAATATTTTAAAGGATAAAAACTATGGTAAAGGACCTTATTAATGAAGCATTTATTACTACCGCCGGTTCCACATATCTGGACATTGACGCGTATGCATGCTGTGTTGCGATGGCGGAATTGTTGCGATTAAAAGGGGAAAATGCAGTTGCATATTCCAAGGCACCGTGTAATTACAGCGTTTGTAAAACGCTCATAGAGGAAGGGCAAATCTTAAATGTTCTACCGGCGGGTTGGGACGAGGAAAAGGCAAAATATATCATTGTAGATGTTTCGGACCCGGAATTTTTGAAGAAATCGGTACCACTGAATCAAGTCATCGAACTATATGACCATCACGCCGGTTTTGAAGAATATTGGAAAAATCGCATTGGGGACAAGTCCCATATCGAGTTTATCGGTGCAGCTGCCACTTTGATTTACCGCGAGTGGAAAAAGTGTGGTTTGCAGAACAAAATGAAGCGTTCCACAGCTTTATTACTGATTGCGGCAATTCTTGATAATACACTCAATTTGACATCCACCAATACAACGGATGAAGATGTCAAGGTTTTTCATGAATTGTGTCAAAAAGAGAAGATAGATGAAAAGTGGTGTGCCACATATTTTTCAGAGGTGCAGACAAGTGTGGAAGATGACCTGAAAAATGCAATTTTCAGTGATATAAAAACTGTCATCAATAACCCTATTCTTCCTTCACAAATTGCACAGATTTGCGTTTGGGAGGGGGATAGAATCCTTGCAAGACTTTCAGAAATCAGGCAGTGGTTTGGAAATAGCAATTGTTGGATGATCAATGTAATCGATATAAAACAGCAATGCAGCTATTTTGTATGTGATAGTGACGATCACCAAAAAAAGCTGGAAACAGTATTTGACATCCGGTTTGAAGAGGGCGTTGCAAAAACAAAGGTTTCGTACTTGAGAAAAGAAATTATAAAAAACACATTGAAATAGGAGGGTTATAACAATGGTGGAATTAGGATTTATTCATGGTAGATTTCAGTTGTTTCACAATGACCATTTAAATTATGCATTACTTGCCAAGGAACAATGTAAAAAGTTAATTGTGGGAATTACATCCCCCGAGAATGCTACGCTTATCCGCGAGGACATTGATCCTCACAGAAGCGAAGCGGCTTCCAATCCCTTTACCTATTACGAGAGATTTCAAATGGTAAAGCTTGCTTTGCTGGAAGCAGGGATCAAGAGAGAGGATTTTGAGATTGTACCGTATCCGATTGAGCGTCCTGAGATTCTGTATAATTATGTCCCCCTTTCGGCTACTTCGTTCTTTACCATATACGACGATTGGGGATACGAAAAACTGCACCGACTTGGGGAACTGGGATATGGCACACATGTGCTTTTTGACAAGAGAGAGAAGGCAATGTGCAGCACGGAAATCAGACAGAAGATTGTTGACGGCGAGGATTGGAAGGATATGGTCCCAAATGCCGTATATGAATATATTGTTGAAAATGATTTGACTGAAAAAGTCATCAAATTATTGCAAAAATAAGGAGGATAGAAAGATATGTTTGATGTAAATACAATTCCCGTGTCTGAAAGAGTACATATTACAAAGAATTTGCTGAGATATGGGATTGCAATCGATCAGGAAACGGGGAAAATTGATTATATTCCCGGAACCACCGTTCCGGAGGTAAGATGCCAGTCCATTCACCTCATTCGCCATGCCGAGACCGAGGCGGTGGCAAAGCACGAATTTATGTGTGATACTTCCGATAACTGCGGATTTACCGAAAGCGGAATTGAAATTACCAAAAAACAGGCGGCCGAGCTTGATCAATACGATTTTGACATTGCACTTTACGGTCCTATTCCTCGTGTAGTGAATACACAGCTTATCATCATGGACAGACCTCAGAAGTTTGAGGCTATCAAGGTGCATAAGCTTCATGGTATTGATAATACCGGTTGGGAATATAAGTCCTTCGAGGATCTTCAGCACAACCCCACATTTATTGCCAGAGAAATCGAAAACAATATGTTTGCAAGAACTCCCAGCGGAACATCATGGGGGATGGTGATTGCCAACTGCGTTGATGTGCTGGATCTGATTAACGAGCAATACAAAGGGAAAAAGGTCCTGCTCATTAGTCAGGGCAGTGTGCTTCGTGCATTTCAGATTCTTCTTAGAAAGAGAAAGCATCCTTGGGATGATTTCACCGTTGAGGGAATGTACCATGTGGGTGATGATTCCAATAAGAAGAAAAATTACGGTATTATCGATCAGATTTTTTAAAAATCAAAGAAATGTCAACCTGGTGTATTGGCATTGAAATGATGTGGAGGTTTCTATGAAAAAGAATTTTTTGAAATTGGCAATGATAGTCATGACAGTATCCTTGTGTTCTGTTATGGTATGTGGTACGGTTGATGCTGCAGGAGTTACCGCATTTTCTGATGTACCGGAAGGACATTGGGCATATCAGACCATTATGGATATGACAGAAAAAGGTTTGTTTATGGGGACAAGTGAACCGATAGATGGAGTTGGTACATTTTCTCCCGATAATACTATGACAAGAGCAGAATTTATTACAGTATCCTTGCGTGCGATGTATCCGGTGGAAGCAGGACAGAAAGATAAAGAAGAGGTAAAAGACGGATATTGGTGGCAAAGATACTATACCTTAGCGCTGGAAAAAGGGGTTGTTACCTCATCGGAATTAGGAGCCGGTGATTTGGGCGCGCCTATCAGCCGTGAAGAAATGGCGATGGTAATGGTAAGATGTATCGAACAAAACGGTGAAACATTAACCCAACGGGTGCAAACATCCCAGATTGCAGATTTTGATACTGTTGGAGATTACTATCAGGACTATGTTCTCGATTCGTATAGTTTTGGACTTCTTTGCGGTGTTGACGAAAAGGGAACCTTTGCTCCTGCAAAAACATTAACAAGAGCGGAAGCTGCAGCGGTACTTTGCCGATTGTTGGATAAAGAGATGCGTGTGAAGGTTGAGTTTGCCGTAAATTCCGGTGGCAGTCCCGGTGGCGGAGGCAATTTTGTACCGGGTGGGTCACTGCCGAACGACCCGGAACCCGAAGAAACTCTGCCTTGGGAAAATGGCGGAAAACAGCCTGCTGATTATACCTGGGCAGAATTCGAAAGCTTAACAGGAAATCAACAGATGGCATTCCAGAATCATCTGGGAGCAGACGGATTTGAAAGCTGGATGAACCGTGTACAAAATAAAACGGAAAGTAACCCTTGGGACAAGGCGGGAGCAAAGCAACCGGAAGATTACACATGGGAAGAATTTGAAGAGTTGACAGGGGATCAACAGATGGCATTCCAGAATGCTTTGGGAGCAAGCGGGTTTGAAAGCTGGATGAACCGTGTGCAAAGTAACACAGGAAGTAACCCTTGGGACAAGGCGGGAGCAAAGCAACCTGCAGATTACACCTGGGAAGAATTTGAAAGCTTGACCGGAGAACAGCAGATGGCATTTCAAAATCATCTGGGAGCAGACGGATTTGAAAGCTGGATGAATCGTGCGCAAAGCAAAACGGAAAGCAATCCTTGGGATAAGGCGGGAGCAAAGCAACCCGTAGATTACACTTGGGAAGAATTTGAAGAGTTGACAGGGGATCAACAGATCGCATTTCAGAACGATATGGGAGCCGATGAATTTGAACGCTGGATGAACCGCGTGAAAGAGGAAGAAACAGAAGAAAATCCATGGGATAAAAAAGGTGCAAAGCAACCTGCAGATTATACCTGGGAAGAATTTGAAGAGTTGACAGGGGATCAACAGATTGCATTCCAGAATCATTTGGGCACCGATGAATTTGAACGCTGGATGAATCGCGTGAAACTGGAAGAAACAGAAGACAATCCATGGGATAAAAAGGGTGCAAAGAAGCCTGCAGATTATACCTGGGCAGAATTTGAGGAATTGACAGGAGCACAACAGATTGCATTTCAGGAATATTTGGGAGAAATCGGTTTTGAAAACTGGCTTACTGCCAATCAACCATAAAAACACAGAAATAGATGAATCCAAAAAATGGAGTTTTGTTATCATTGAAAAAATGTGGAGGCTACTATGAAACAGAAATTTTTGAACTTGGCAATGATCGTGATGATATTATCTGCTTTATCCCTGGGGTTGTTTGGATGTAATAAGACGGACAAAAATAATACAAAAAATAATGTTCAGGGCGAAAATCAAACTGTAACAGAAGAAAATCCCTGGGATAAGAAGGGTGCAAAGCAACCTGCGGATTATACATGGGCAGAATTTGAGGCGTTGAGCGGAGCCCAGCAGATTGCCTTTCAGAACGATATGGGAGCCGATGGGTTTGAAGAGTGGATGAATCGTGCCCAAGGCACGACGGTAGAAAAACCCTGGGATAAGAAAGGTGCAAAGCAACCTGCGGATTACACCTGGGAAGAGTTTGAAAGCTTGACAGGAGAGCAGCAGATTGCGTTTCAGAACGATATGGGAGCCGATGAATTTGAAAACTGGATGAATCGTGCCCAGAACAAGCCTGCGGAAAACCCTTGGGACAAGAAAGGCGCGAAGCAACCTGCGGACTATACATGGGCAGAATTTGAGGCGTTAGAGCCTTCGCAACAAATCGAATTTCAAACCAGCTTTGACAGTATAGAAGCATTCGATGCATGGTTGGTTGCGAATCAACCTGAATAAAAATTGTGAAAAAAATTGACAACAGCTTATTTACATGATATAATTAACATTATATAAAAATTTGCTGATGAGTATTAAAAAACAAAAGGGGTATTTGTGATGTTTTTTGACACACATATTCATGCATTGGCAGATGTTGATGACGGGGCGAAAACAACGGAAGAAATGTATGAAATGATAGATTCTGCATATCAGGATGGCGCAAGATATATTTGTTTGACTCCCCATTTTCATTTTGGATATTTTAACGACAATACTTCCAAGCGGGATCGTTTGTTTCATATACTTCAAAAAAATGCCAAAGAAAAATATCCTGATTTATGTATCATGCTTGGTAATGAATTAAGATACATCAAGGGTTGTGTAGCCTATCTGGAATCCGGTCAGTGTAAGACGATGAACGATACAAATTATGTTTTAGTGGATTTTTCAGAAACGGATAGCAAAAAGACGATTTCAAATGGCCTTGACAGGATATTAAATGCAGGGTATTTACCGATTCTTGCTCATGCCGAGCGGTATAGATCTATTTGGGGAGATTTGAAATTTATTTCAGATTATCAATCAAAAGGCGTGAAAATCCAAATTGATACGCAATCTGTTTTAGGTATGTTTGGCTTAAGAGCAAAGTTTTTTGCCACCTTAATGTTAAAGAACAGATTAGCGGATTTTATAGGGTCTGATGCACATAATATGAAAAAGAGATCACCCGGAATAAAGAAAGCCTATGAATATATTGAAAAAAAATGCGGTAAAGATTATGCAGAAGCAGTATGCTTCAGAACAGCTCTAAACTGTTTGATTGGACATGATGAGGAGGGAAAGTAAAATGGCGGATAATGAAGTAAAAGTGATTACCTTAAAAGAGCTATGGAGCATATTTGTATCAAGAGTATGGCTTATGATTTTGGCGGCAATTGTTGTAGTGACGGGAGTGCTGGTGACAGATTCGTTAACCTATGCTCCGAAATATGAATCAACAGCGATTCTGTATATTTTGCAGCAAAATAATGAAACGAATATTACAGAAGCCTATGATGAATTTAGCTTAGCTCTTAAAGTTGTCAATGACTGTACACAGCTCATTAAAAGCCATTCTGTTCTGGATGAGGTGATTGAGGAACTTCATCTTGATATGTCATACAATGAGTTGTATAACAGCATTAGCATTACCAATCCTGAAGATACCAGAATTTTAAAGGTCAGGGTAGAGAGTGACGGTGCAAGTAAATCAAAAAGAATCGTTGATACGGTTTGCTTAATAGGAACTGCAAAGATCACCGAGGCAATGGGATTTGAGCAGGTAAATTTCTATGAATATGGTGTATATAATGATGAACCGTGCAATCAAAACAGTATATTCAAATATTTGATAGCAGGGTTGCTTGGTGCCGTTGCCGTTTATGCGATTTATTTTGTTGCATTCCTCACAGATGATAAAATCCGTACCGATGAAGATATTGAAAAATATCTGGAATTAAGCATACTTGGTGATATTCCTAATTCTGAATCGCCATCGAAAAAGAAATACGGTTATAAGTATTATCGAAGAAGCAAATATTACTCGAAGTACGGGGAGGATAAGCAATGAGAACGACAGAACTAAAGGTTTCGGGAACTGATAGTTTCTATATACAAGAAGCATATAAGGTGCTAAGAAGTAATTTGCAGTTTTGCGGGCAGTCTGTCAGGGTAATTGCCATCACAAGCTGTCATGAAAACGAGGGTAAAACCACCATTTCTCTTCATTTGGGAAAAAGCTTTGCAGAACTTGACAAAAAGGTACTTGTAATTGATGCCGATATGAGAAAATCAGTCATGGTAGGAAGAAACTCATCAAGCAAAAATGTAAAAGGACTGAGCGAACTGCTTACAGGTCTTGCATCGTTTGACGAATGTGTTTATCAGACTCAGTATCCTTCATTACATGTGATATTTGCCGGGAAATATCCTCCAAATCCGGTAGAACTTCTGAGTAGTGAACAATTCACAGAATTAATGAAAAAGGTCCGCGAAGAGTATGATTATGTGATTATCGACTTACCGCCACTTGGAATGGTCATTGACTCGGCTGTTGTTGCACCCCAATGTGACGGGGTTGCACTGGTTATCAGCGATGAGGATATCAAGTATTCGCAGGCACAGGAAGTTGTGAATCAGCTGAAAAAGAGCGGTAGTAAAATCCTGGGAGTGATTCGGAATAATACCAATCAGAAAAAGAAGAGGTATTATTACAGAGGATACGGCAAGCATTATAAGGGATATTACAAAGGATACTATGCAAGCGACGATAAAAAATGAGGGTGTAGCAAAATGCGCACATCACACAAGGCGAAAATGGGCTTATTAAAGCCCTTTCAGACCGTCGAAAAAGTCGGTCTAACGCAAGCAAAGAAAGACAATAAAGAAACAATAATCATCAGCTTTATCGGTTAGAAAACATGAAAACCCGCTTGGAAAACATCGAATTTTCCAAGCGGTTGCTTGCTTTTTGCCAAAATGAACACTTGCCGTACCCATGTACTGTCTGCAATTCATTTTGACAAAATATCCCTTCCTTTTTCCCGGTCTGCCAGCGTGTCGATAGGTTTATCGACACCCTGAAAGGGGTTATTAAAGCCCTTTTTTGTTACTATAAAATAAAAGAGAAAACAACACTTAAGGTGGAAATTCGTCTTTCAACAAATTTCTGTGATAAAACGCCTTGTGTTTTGAACAAACTTCACCTCTCGTCGCTATATACGACTTCGGGTAACCCTTGCAAGCAAAGCTTGCCACGGTTCAGTTTGTCCAATGTGCATCATTTTTCGTCCACCCTAAACAGTGTAGCAAAATGCGCACATCACACAACAAAAAAAGGCTTGATTAAGCCTTTTTTGTTACCTTTCGGGTATCTTCTACTTAATTCGTTTTGCTTCCATATAGAAGCGTGTTTCGTTCGCCTCTCCCATGGAGAAGGTCTTGCGGGGGAGAGCGCCGTCTTGTATTACAGTACAGAAAAGTTCCGATTTACCGGGTTTTGGCAGAAGAAATCCCACATTGCCTGTCTGCTCGGAAAGTCGTTCTACCTCATCCTCTCCGTGGATATAATCCACCTCGCAACCTTCCTCGTCCAAAAATTTCTGCAAGAGCCCAACCGCTAACGGAGTATCTTTTAAGTATAAATCCAAAGTGTTTCCCTGATATAAGCAGGTCACCTTTTCACCATCACCGGACTTTGACACCTGAGGAAGGGACATGAATTTTTGTAACAATTCTTCCGGGTCTGTGTCAAACACCACCCGATGAATGGGTTCAAATTCCTGTGCAGGGTCGTGAATGTTTTCCAGCTCTGCCAGACAGTAGCGGGCAGGATGAGAGAGCCGCTCTTCCTCTGTTAATCCTTCCTTGATTGCTTCCCAGCAAGCTTTTGCCGATGCAAGAGAATGATTTCCGTCACCTACTGCAATGACCAGCCCGTCAGCAGCATTTTTCTCAAATGCTGTAAACCGCTCTAAAAAAGCACCCTGTTCTTCTTGGCTGATTTCCATGCCCTTTAAGTGACCGCCGCCTGCCATTAAATCCGCTTCGTATAATACTTTTCCCGTTTTAATGGATTCAATCACCGTCTGGGTGGGGTCATCAATCAACAATATGACATGGGGCAACTCCAAGGTCGCATTTTGTCTGATTTTTACCCGTGGGGGAATCCGTTCTAAGACAGTTCCCTCGGTAGCACGGATTTTGCTTTTGGAACCCTTTTGATAATCGTATTCCTCTAAATCAATGGCACCTACAATCCCGCGGCGGATTTTGCCGTTGTTCAGGGTGCGTTCCGTGTAAATCAAACTGTTGGGCAGTTCTCGGAAAACGCCATTGTCCAAGTATTGTTCCATGGTTTTGTTGATTTTTTCAATTCGTTCGTCCCCATGCGATAGCCATGCTTCAGGATACACCAGATGCAGGGTGCTGGGGGAAGTGCCTGCCAATTTTTCAGCCTCCTCCCAGTAATCGGGGCGGGAGGTGTACTGGTCGCAAGCCACCACACACCATTGTTCTAATGAAATGTCTTCTTTAGGCAGAAGAATGTTTGCCGGTTGAAATACGCTCATTTGTTTTTCTCCTTTGTAGGTCAGTTCTATTTTTGTTTCTCTAAATATTCTTTGATTTTTGTAAAGCTTTGCTCGCTGATATGATGTTCGATTTTGCAACTGTCCTCATAAGCAGTTTCTTCATCCACTCCCAGTGCCATCAGTGCTTTTGCCAGAATCTGATGCCGTTCGTACATTTTTTCTGCAATGGTACGACCCTTTTCGGTCAGAGTAATGTTTCCCGCATTGTCAACCACCACATATCCTTCCTCCCGAAAGGCCTTCATGGCAACCGAAACGCTGGGTTTGGTAAAGGAAAGCTCATGAGCAATATCAACGCTTCGAACATTTCCGTTTTTTCGTTGTAAAATCAAAATACTTTCCAGATAATTTTCTGCAGATTCTTTGATTTTCATGGTTTCTCCTCCGCGTTTTCTATCTATTTTATCATTATATCATAAAATCACTTGTTTGTCAAAAATAAAAATGAATCCTTTTATTTTGCAGAAAGAAGAAGTTGCCTTAAAAAACTTGCATTTTGTCATATTTTATGGTATAATAATAGAAAAAATGACCTTCTTCCATGAAAGGGCAAGAAGATACAAAAAATAAATTCCAGTAAAGGAGAAATTACTATGAAAAACAGTAAAATTTTAGCAATCATCGGTGCGGGAAGTACCTATACTCCCGAATTGATTGACGGAATCATTCAGCGTAAGGATTCTCTCGATTTTAAGGAAATCCGTTTGATGGACATTGATTCCAGAAAGCTGACCATCGTGGGAAACCTGTGTAAGCGTATGATTGAAGCAGAAGGCTTAAACTGCAATGTAATCATGACCGAAAATCTGGACGAAGCCATTGATTCTGCTGATTTTGTAGTCACCCAAATCAGAGTAGGCAGATTGCCTGCCCGTGTGCTGGATGAAAAAATCCCGTTAAAGTATGGCTTGATTGGGCAGGAAACCACAGGAATCGGCGGCTTTTTCAAAGCATTAAGAACTGTTCCTGTTATGATTGATATTGCAAAAAGAATGGAAAAGCTGTGTCCTAATGCGTTCCTGATTAACTTCTCTAACCCCTCCGGTATTGTGACTCAGGCCATTCATGACTACACTTCCATTCCGATTATCGGACTGTGTAATGTGCCGATTAACATGGTGGACAGTGTTTCTGAATACATGGGTCTTGAAAATGTAACGGTAGAATATGTTGGCTTGAATCATTTGAGCTGGCTGACAAAAATTATGAGTAATGGTAAGGATTATCTGGACGAAGCCATTGAAAAGGGAATCAATGCAACTCCCATGAAAAATATTCAGGCAGAAGGATTTTCTTCTGCATGTATGAGTGTTGCAGGCGGAATCCCCTCTACTTATTTGGAATATTTTTATCACAGAGACCAAAAACTGAAGGAAGAAATGGAATCAGAAAAGGTTCGTGGTGAAGCTTGTATGGATATCGAAGAGGAACTGTTGAAAATTTACGAAGACAGCGCCCTTCATGTAAAACCGGCACAGTTGGATCAGCGGGGCGGTGCGAAATATTCCTTGGCAGCAATCAATCTGATTGATTCTATTGTAAATGATAAACAAGATGTTCATATCGTAGGTGTGGAAAACGGAAAAACCTTACCCTTCATGCATGAAAATGATATTATTGAAGTGGCTTGTACCATTGGTAAAAACGGTGCAACACCCATTGAAATCAAAGATTTTAACAATGAACACATCATTGAACTGATGCAGACGGTGAAATCTTACGAACGCCATACCGTAAAAGCGGCTATGACAGGCGATGAAAAGGAAGCACTGCGTGCACTTCTGATTCATCCCCTGATTGGAGATTTCAAGGCAGCAAAGGGTTGCTTTGAAGAGCTGAAGGAAGCCCATAAGGACTACCTGCCCTTGTTTTTTAAATAAGATAAAGAGAGAATTTTTGTTATGAAGAAAGAAATTTTGCTTGGCGTTGACGGCGGAAATACAAAAACAGATTTCTTTTTGTTTACGACAGAAGGGGAATGTTTGGCTTATTTAAAAACCGGAACCAGCAGCCATGAACGGTTTGAAAACGGCTACGAAGAAACCGAGAAACTGCTCAAGGAGAGAATTGATGAGCTTTGCAAAAAGGCAAACATCAATATTTCGGATATTGATAGTGGTGTGTTCGGTCTTGCCGGTGCAGACACACCGGGACAACACCGAAAATTATATGAAATTACCCAAAGAATTTTACCTTGCAAAACCATGGTTTGTAACGATTCCATTCTTGGAATCATGGCGGTTGCTCCCGAATGTGTGGGAGTGTGCTGTATTAACGGAACGGGATCTTCTGTGGGCGGTATCAACGAAGAAGGGGAAAGTCGTCAGGTAGGAGGATTTGGCAATCTGTCCAGCGATTTTGCAGGAGGAATGTATGCCGCAGGAGAGGTGCTCCGAACTGTGTACAGCGAAAAGTACAGAGAGGGAGAGAAAACCTCTTTAACCAAAGGCGTGTATCAATTTTTCAATGCTTCCGAGACGGTTGACTTAATGGAACTTCTGGAC
Source organism: Clostridia bacterium (assembly GCA_045594525.1). GTDB lineage: Bacteria > Bacillota > Clostridia > HGM11514 > HGM11514 > SIG438. The sequence goes on from JAZNYR010000139.1 coordinate 13,034, forward strand.
CCGGAAACATTTGTAATGACAAAAGAACTGGAATTGTTCTTAAATCGCTTGTTGTTTGAAGAAGCCAACAAGGGAGATGCGTCAGCACAAAAAATCATCAATAAAATGGCTTTGGATATGGCACAAAGTGCGGCGGGGTGCATCAATAAACTTAAATTTACAGATAAGGTTACTGTTGTGTTAGCCGGAAGCCTTTGGGTGAAAGGCGGATATCCCGGAATGCAAAATGCCTTTGAAGAGTATGTAAGAGCTCATGCCAAGGCAGAGTGCGATTTTGTAGTACTGCAAGAACCTCCTGCTATGGGAGCCATTTTCGGAGCCTATAAATTATTAAAACAACAAGCACCCTCCGATTCATTCCGACAAAGAGTTTGTGATGAAATCAAAGAGGTAAGTCAATCATGAAATTAGGCGTTAACAAAATCAGGGAAATTACCACAGGAGCCGTGCGCGTTGAAGAAGAAAACGGAGAAGTATGGTTTCATCGGTTTACCAAAGAACAGGAAGCATTGTACAAAGGGGTAAATGACGAATTTTATAAAAAAGCCTTATCAACGGCGGGAATTAAACTGTCATTTAAAACGGACAGTAAAGAATTATTTTTAAAAATAGTAGCCCAAAAAGGCGGTTCTCGTGAATTTTTCTCGGTTGATGTTTTTGTTGACGGGAAAACGGTTGGTTATCTTGATAATTTTTCCCATACCGTGTTGCCCCCGATTTATTCAAGAGCAGGATTTTCTTTGGGAGAATTTTCAAAAACATTTTCCCTGGGTGATGGTGTAAAAACGGTATGTGTCCATCTGCCCTTTCCCACAATCACTACCATCAAGGAAATGGTTGTGGATGACAATGCCTTTGTGGAAGGAATCAAGCCTGAAAAGAAGCTCCTTGCATACGGAGATTCTATCACTCACGGATACGATGCACTTCGTCCTTCCAATCGCTATATTGCAAAACTTGCCGAAATGTTAGGGGCAGAAGAATGGAACAAGGCAATTGCTGCGGAAATGTTCTTTCCGGAACTTGCAAAGTTAAAGGATTCTTTTACACCTGATTTGATTACGGTTGCATACGGAACCAATGATTGGAGCCATAGAGATGAGAGTGCTTTCAAGAAAAACTGTAGGGCTTTTTATGAAAATATAAGCCGAAATTATCCTGACACTCCCGTTTTTGCCATCACTCCTATCTGGAGAAAGGATCTGAATGAAACCAGCCCCTTTGGGGATTTTAAAAAGATTGAAGCAGAGATCAGAAATGCTGTAAAAGACCTTCGCAATGTGACGGTGATTTCGGGATTCGGCTTTGTTCCTCACGAGGAACGATTTTTTGCCGACCACAAACTCCATCCCAACGATGAAGGGTTTGCACATTATTTTAACAATTTATATCAAGCAATCAAATCTTTGAATTAAAAAAGAGAAATATTCCCTGTTATATATTTTTTGCTCAGGGACATGATAGTAGCGAGGTCTCTTTTCAATGTGAGCGGAGGTGCACTATGCTCAAAAAAAGAATCTGCATTGTGATTTGTTTCATGCTGGGAATTTTGCTTCTGACGGGGGCAGATTATAAAGTTGTTAACGAATCCAATGTGCCTCAGAAATGCCCGATTTTGCTGTATCATCATCTGACGGATCATATCCCTGCAGAGTTTGAGAACACAACCTCTGTCAAAAAATTTGAAAGTGATATGAAACGGATTTTGGAAGCCGGGTATCAGCCCATTTCTTTGGAAGAAATGGTTGACTGTTTCCAGACGGGAACAGCGTTACCTGAAAAGTGCGTTGTGATTACCTTTGATGACGGCTATGAAAGCAATTATACTCTGGCTTTTCCCATATTGCAAAAATACGGGATTAAAGCAGATATTTTCCTGAATAATGACCTGGTCGGCATTTCCTCCTCCCACGGACTTCCTCATTTTTCATGGGATCAGGCAAGAGCGATGGAAGAATCGGGATTGGTTACCGTCTATAGTCACGGATACACCCACCATGATTTTACCTCAATCAGTCTTGATCAGTTAAAAAATGAGTATGCAACCTCAAGGGAAGAGATTGAGCGGGAATTGGGTCCGAGAAAATATAATATGGTTGCTTATGTGGGCGGTCAGTTTAACAGCTTAACCTTTGAAGTTTTGAAAGAGGCAGGTGCTGATGTTCAGCTCTTAGTCTCTTATCAGATGGATTACAGCAGCATCTGGAGTTATTCTTTTTTCTCCCGTATGACGGTGTATTATACATCGGATGTGGTAGAAATGCTGGATGAATATCGTGCAAATTAGGGAAGACGGTGCAATGAAAATTGCACCGTCCCTTTCCATAGAAAGGTGAGAAATAATGGAGTACATAAATTTAGGAATCTCAAAAGAAATTGCCCAGTTGTTTGAACGGGCGGAACAAAAACTGCAAGGAAAATTTTCAGAAATTGACAAAAGAGCAGAGAAGAATACAGCAAAGGTGTTAAAAGCCTTTTGGGATCACAATGTAAGTGATGCTCACTTCGGTTCCTCTACTGGGTATGGGTATGATGATTTGGGACGGGAAACCCTCGACCGAATTTTTGCACAGGTCATGGGCGGTGAGGATGCACTGGTGCGGCACAGCATCGTATCCGGAACTCACGCTTTGGCACTGTGTTTGTACGGACTTCTTCGCCCGGGTGATGTGCTGCTTTCTGCTGCGGGAAAGCCTTATGATACCT
>JAZNYR010000140.1:0-10757 GCA_045594525.1 Clostridia bacterium
AACATCCCGCCTACCACAGGAACAAAGTGCCCTACCGCAAACCGTGTGGTTTTGCTGATCATTACATCCACATTTTGTCCCGCAACAGAGAACACGGCAGTCAGTCCTGAAAATACGGTGAGAATTGCAGTTAACATCCATTTCATAGCGTTTTTCAGAATGCCGATAAAGCCGTCTAATTTGTGATCCTCTGAAAGAGAGTTGGCAACGCACAACAAAAAGCAACCGTAAATGGCAGGGATAATCCAGCGGTTGACCGCATTGATACTGAAGGATGCGGCACTGTAAAGTACGGGATGAAGTAAGGTTGCCCCTGTGAACTGTCCCGAGCCTGCTAAAAGAGCAGCCATAACAGGGGTGAGGACGGTGACAAATTCACTCATAGCGATCACCGCCTCCCGGCTTTGCCGAATGCTTAAGTCAAACATCTCAATCACGATGGCGCACATCACCGCTCCGCATACAAAACCTGCGGTGTTGCCTCCTTCTGTTCCCAAGGCGTTTAATTGACCTGTAATGCCGCTTAATACCACCAGTAACAGCAAAATCCCAAAGGAAGAAGCATTTCCTTTTACCTCACCCCATAAAAGAGTTCCTATCCAGCGAAAAATTCCTGTGGGGGTGACACGGACCTGTCCGTTTATCAGGGATTCAATGGCTGTTTTGGGAGAAAAATCAGGCAGAATGGTTTCCAGTTCCTTCTTTAGCTCTTTGTTGTAGTAATCCTCAATCTCCTGACCTCCGCTTGCCCGGAATTGTTCTTCCAGTGAGGAATCCATTTGGGCAAAGGAGGGGGTGGGAAGCAATAAAAAGAAAAGAATAAGTCCCATTAAAATTTTGTGTTTCATATTGACTCCGCAATGTTTGCTAATTTTTCAAAAAGAGAGGAAAGCAGGGGCAGACTCATCAACAAAATCGTAATTTTGGTGCAAAATTCCAATGCACTTGCCAATGCAGATTCTCCCGCGTCACGGCAAAGGGCGGCAGAAAATTGACCCAAATAAGCCGTTCCCACAACTTTATAAAGAAGGGTCATCAATGTCAGCGGGATTCCGCAACGGTTTGCAATGGAATCCAGCGTTTCTTTGAATTTTAAAAAATGTTGTGCCGCAAACAAAAACAGCAGAACGCATGCCACAATGGAAATCGCCATGGCAAATTCGGGATGATGCCGTCTTAATAACAGTGCCAGTACCGCTCCGCATAACGCAATTCCGATGATGGGCAGCAGATTCATAAACCAAATACAGACTTGATGGTGTCAAACAGGGTGCTGATTTCCCTGACAATGACCACAAGGACCACAATTAAACCCGCAAGTGTGGTCATCATAGCCTGTTCCTCCCGTCCCGAGCGAATCAAAAGCTGATTGAGTACCGATACTAAAATGCCGATTGCGGCAATCTTGAAAATTAAATCTACATTCATAGCCCGTCTCCTTATAGTAACAGTAAAATTAAAAACAATCCTCCCGTAAGTCCCAATCCTTGATACAGTTTGCCGTTTTTGGCAGCAAACTCCCGTGCGGTTTGCTGTCTTGCCTCCAGTTCGCAGATGACCGATTCAATCAGGCGGCATTGGGTATGGTGATCGCAGGCACCTAACCCTTCTCCCAAAGAAAGAAGGGTTTCTTTATCCTCTGAGTGTAAGAGAGGGTAGGAAGCTTCTATGGCAGAACAAAAACAGCTCTTTGCTGACCTTCCGTCCCGTAAATTCATTTGGTGTGCAGCAAGGGCAAACCCCTCACCCCCCGGATGATTCCCTAACCGTTCAAAAATCTGGGGGAGAGGACGCAAGCCGAACTGTACTTCCCCCAAAAATTGGGTAAGCAAGCCCTTTAACTGTTCCAAACACTGTACCGTTTTGTAAAGTCTGCGGCTTTGATATAAGCCTAATTGAAATGCTGAAAATAAAATGAATAAAGCACCAATGAATTTAAGCATAATCCTCTACCGATTTAATTTGGTGAACGCCGTCTAGGCAGTCTAATGTGATAAACAGTTCAAACAGCTTGCCAATTTGGGGCATTCGTCCCAAAATGTCCTGTCTGCTATATCCGTGTGCCGAACAAACTACACTGACTCCCGACAGTCTTGCCTGCTTGATTGCATCTTCGTCTTGGGAAGAACCGATTTCATCCGTCATCAGTACCTTGGGAGACATGCTCCGCAACAACATCATCATTCCGTCTGCTTTCGGGCAATTATGTAACACATCGGTTCGACGGCCCAAATCATTACCCAATACTCCATGGCAAACTGCCCCCAATTCGCCCCGTTCATCTGCTACGGCAACTTCTGTTCCTGAAAAATGGTCAAACCCGTTAGAAAGATTTCTTGCAATGTCCCGAAGAAGGGTGGTTTTACCGCAACCCGGCGGGGAGATAATCAGCGTGTTTTTGACTCGCTCTCCTTTGAGTAAATAAGGCATGAGGGAATCGGAGACGCCGATGAGTTGCCTTGCAATACGGACATTCATGGAGGTAATATCCCGTATCGCTGAAATTTGCTCATCCTTTAGGGTGCAGGTGCCGCAAAACCCCACTCTGTGTCCTCCCTCCAATGTTAAATATCCGCAAGAAAGCTCGTGCTCCCAGGCATAAAGGGAGGAGAGGGTAAATTGTTCAAGACAGGAGGCAAGATGGGTTTTTCCTACAATAAATGCTCCGTCAGGCTCGGAAAGCAACTGCCCTTGCTTGTCCGCATAAAATAAGCCGGAACGGAGTTTGATTTGCAACCCCTGTTCGCTTCGGAGTCTGATTTCTTCCAGCTCCTCCCGTGTAAATTCGGGCAGACGGTAAAGAATCATCCGTAAAGGTTGGGGAAAATAATCAAATAATGCAAGCATAAATTATTCCTCCTTTATGATAACTATATGGGGATTTTCAAAGAAATAGAACTAAAAAGGATGTAGCAAAATGCGCAGACCACACAAGGCAAAGAAAAGAATAAAACAAAACAAGATGCTGTTGTAAAAAAGAAAGGGGAAGGTTGAAATTCGTCAGGAAACGAATTTCTCTGATTCACTGCCTTGTGTTTTGAACAAACCTCACCTCTCGCCGTACCACCGTACGCCTTCGGGTAACCCTTGCAAGCAAAGCTTGCCACGGTTCGGTTTGCCCAATCTGCAACATTTTTCGTCCATCCTCAAAAAAAGGATGTAGCAAAATGCGCAGACCACACAAGGCAAAGAAAAGGGCCGTAGCATTTTGCTACAACCCCTCGTACTCTTTATTTTGCAATCAGGAGATTATCATGTTTTATGGTTTCGGGAAGCGGTTTATCGGTTGCTACAATATCAATATCTTGAATCGAGCATAATGTAAAAGGATAGGTTTTGTTAAATTTGGAGCTGTCAATTAACAGACAAGTTTTTGCGGCATTTTCTATCATCACGCTCATTACATCATCTTCTGTGGATGAGGTGGTCAGTTTTCCGTTTTCCGACATGCCTCTCACAGAAAAAAACATCAGGTCTGCATTGATTCCCCGCAGCATTTTTCTTGCGTATTCCCCGATAAAGGAGTTGGACTGATGCAAAAATCTTCCCCCTGTGTTGTAAATAACAGCATCGGTAGAGGAAAGCATAGCAGGGATATCAGGACTGTTGGTGATTACGGTAAGACCTTTATGGTCATTCAGATAGGGAACCAGATGCTCCACCGTGGTGGAGGCGGCAAGAAAGATGGTCATATTATCACGGACAAGAGGAGCTGCTTCACGGCAGATTTTCTTTTTTTCAAGTGAATTTTTCTGCCGTCTTATCATAACGGGAATTTCGGTTGGATAAGTTTCTAAAATCATGGCTCCGCCAAAGGTTTTGCGGATTTTCATTTCGTCTTCCAACACTTTTAAGTCCCGCCGAATGGTTGCCTCGCTGTATAAAAGCTGTTTTGCCAGTTCTGCAACGGAGCAACTCTTTTTTTCTTTTAAGATTTCTAAAATTTTTTCCTGTCTTTCAATGTTATACATGGTTTCACCTGCTCAAAAATGATTAAATATGATTAAATTATACTATAAAAATGCAAATTTGTCAATAAAATGCACAGATATTGACATTCTATGAGGAGCAATATATAATTAAAGTACTAACAACCGAAAGGAAGATTGAAATGAAAAGAATGGATGAAAGATATGCTGAACAAAGATTTGATTTCATCGTAGTTGGCGGCGGTATGGCGGGGGTTTGTGCTGCAATGGAAGCTGCCCGCGGAGGAGCCAATACTGCTCTGGTTCATTCCCGTCCCGTATTAGGCGGAAACGCATCCAGTGAAATCAGAATCCATATTTCCGGTGCTGACCACAGCCTGACACAACCGGATTACGCAGAAAGCGGACTTTTGTATGAGCTGATGCTGGAAAACAAGGCGAGAAATGACCATTTTAGCTATTCCATTTGGGATATGATTTTGTTTGAAGCAGCGAAAAAGCAGGAAAACCTGACTGTTTTTTATAATACGGTAATGTATGACTGCGAAACAGAAAATGATACCATTACAGCCATTTACTGTATTCAGGAAACCACGGAAATGAGATATAAGCTGACCGCTCCTTTGTTTTCTGACTGTACAGGACACGGAACCTTAGGATATTTTGCAGGAGCAGAATTCCGTCGGGGAAGTGAATCCAAGGCTGAGACCGGAGAAAAACACGCTCCTGAGGAAGCCAACAACGAAAGAATGGGGAACTCCATCCATTTCAGAGCAAGAGATATGGGACGCCCTGTGAAATTTACTCCTCCCTATTTTGCAAAGAAGTTTACGGAACACGATTTGAGATTTCGTATGCACTCTGCCAATCAGGTGGTTGACTTCTCTTCTGCCGATGACCCCGAAAGATGCGAGGCAACCGGTGGGGTTTCTGCAAGAGGGATTGATTACGGTTATTTCTGGATTGAACTGATGGGTGATAAGGATGACATTATTCCTGATTACGAAAACATTCGTGATGATTTGGTGGCAAGTCTGTACGGAGTTTGGGACCACATTAAAAACGGCGGTGACCACGGAGCGGATAACTATGAATTAGAATGGGTAGGAATGCTCCCCGGTACCAGGGAATCCAGAAGACTCATGGGGGATTATATCTTAAACGAAAATGACATTTTAGAAAACAGAATTTTTGACGATGCTGTTTGCTACGGCGGATGGTGCGTGGACCTTCATGTTGCTCACGGCCTTTTGGATTTGGATAAATTGCCTTCCGGTAGTTGTTATTTCTTCGACGGGGTTTATACCATTCCTTACCGTTCCTATTATTCTAAAAACATCAAGAATCTGTTTATGGCGGGAAGAAATATCAGTACCACAAGACTGGGTCTTTGCAGTACCCGTATTTTGGGTTGCTGTGCAATCGGCGGTCAGGCGGTAGGTGCGGCAGCTGCTCTTTGTAAAAAGTATGGTTGCAATCCTCGTGAATTGGCACCCCATATCAAAGAGCTTCAACAGGTCATTCTGAAAAATGACGGATTCCTGCCCGGCTTCAAAAACGAAGACGAAAAGGATTTGGCAAGAAAGGCAACCTTCAGCGCATCCTCTCATAAAGCAGGCTGTGAACCTCAGAAGGTAGCAGACGGTATTTCCAGAAAACTGGGCGACGATGCTCACGGCTGGGTATCTGACGGAATTTCCGGAAATGGCGAAGTTCTTACCATGGAATTTGACGGACCTCAGGCAATTTCCGAACTTCGTTATACCTTCCATTCAGACTTTAGTTATCCCATTCGTGTTACCATGGCTCCCAAGCGTCAGGTTCAGCAGAGAATCGGAGTGCCTGAAGAGCTGGTGAAGGATTATGATATTATCTTGAAGAAAGACGGCAAGGAAGTTCGTAAAATTGAAGTGCGTGATAATCATCAAAGACACAACATCCACCGCTTTGAAGAAACTGTATGTGACAGTGTAGAACTTCAGGTAAAGACAACCAACGGTGCAAAAGAAATTACCGTATTTGAAGTAAGAGCATATTAAAAGGAGGAAGTAAATATGAGATTTGAAGGAAAAAAAGTAGTTGTAACAGGTGCGGCAAGCGGTATCGGAGAAGCCATTGCAACAGGGTTTGCAAGAGAAGGTGCTCATGTAGCATTTATGGATCTTAACAAAGAGGCAGCAGACAAATGTGCCCTTTCCGCAAAGGAAAAATACAATACAAACTGTATGGGGATTGCTGTGGATGTTTCCGATAAGCAGAGCGTAACAGAAGCGTTTGATTTGGTAGAAAAAACCTATGGCGGACTTGATATTTTTGTCAACTGTGCAGGGATTTCTATTATTATTCCCATGCTTGAATGTACCGAAGAAATCTGGGATAAAACCATTGATATTAATCTGAAGGGTACTTTCCTGTGTATGCAAAGTGCAGTGAAAATTATGGATAAGCAGGAATCAGGCGCCATTATCTGTATGTCCTCCCAGTCCGGTAAGGTTGGCGGAAGTGCATATCAAGCATATTGCGCAAGTAAATTCGGCGTTATCGGCATTGTTCAGTCCGCTGCTATGGAATTTGCGAAAAAAGGAATCAGAATCAATGCCATCTGCCCCGGTGTTGTTCGGACACCTATGTGGGATAAGCAAGAGGTCAGCTATGCGAAAAAGAGAAACATTAAGCCGGAAGAAGTAATGCCTTATTTTGAATCTAAGATTCCTATGGGAAGAATCGGTACTTTAGAAGAGGTTGTGGGTGTTACCTTCTTCCTTGCAAGCGAAGATTCTGCTTACCTGACAGGACAGTCTATCAATGTTGCCGGCGGTCAGCTGATGTAACATAAATTTTAAAATAATCCTTGACATTTTACCCTTACTATGGTATAATCTGTTTTTGGATGACAAAAGAAGTTCTGCTTTCGCCATCTCGGCGAAACAGAACTTTTTTTATACATTGTGATAAGCGGGCGTGGCGGAATTGGCAGACGCGCCAGATTTAGGTTCTGGTGTCTACGACGTGGGGGTTCAAGTCCCTTCGCCCGCACCACAAAAAGACAGATGAATCTGTCTTTTTCAATGACATTTTTACTTAGAAAAGAGGTATTGTTATGAGTACACTGTTATCTGTGTCCATCGCTTTGCTTGCCGGCTTGTTGATGACAAGAGCATTTAAACCCTTAAAGTTGCCCTCTGTAACGGCATATCTGATTGCAGGGGTTCTGATTGGGCCTTATTGTATGGGTGCCATTGGGATTGAAGGCTTGGGATTCCATTCTCACGAAGCTGTCGAGGCACTTGGCCTTGTATCAAATGTTGCGTTGGGCTTCATTGCCTTCTCAATCGGAAGCGAGTTCAGACTGAGTGAGCTGAAAAAGACTGGGAAACAGGCGGTAGTCATTGGTATTTTCCAGGCATTGGCAGCTACCTTTTTTGTAGATATTGCGCTTTGGGTGGTACATCTCTTTATGCCGGGAAAGCTTTCCGTTCCTCAGCTGATTACATTGGGTGCCATCGCAACCGCAACTGCACCTGCTGCAACACTTATGGTTGTAAGACAGTATAAGGCAAAGGGACCTCTTACCAGTCTTCTCCTTCCTATCGTTGCATTGGACGATGCGGTGGGGCTGATTGTTTTTGCGGTTTCATTCGGGATTGCAAAGACTCTTGTATCAGGTCAGGTGGATATGATTTCTATCCTTGTGAATCCCATTGTGGAAATTGTTCTTTCTCTTTCTCTGGGTGCATTGATGGGATGGATTCTGACTCAACTGGAAAAAATGTTTAACTCAAACACAAATCGTCTGAATATGACCATTGCATTTGTGTTCCTTACCGTTGCACTTTCCATGATTAAGTTTAATATAGGACCTGTACACTGTGGTTTTTCATCACTTCTTGTGTGTATGATGCTGGGAACAATTTTCTGCAACATCTGTCCTTTGTCGGAAGATCTGATGGAAAAATCAGATAGATGGTATTCGCCCCTTTCTGCTTTGTTCTTTGTCATCAGCGGGGCGGAGCTTGAATTAAATGTTTTTGCAGATTGGGCAATTGTTGTCATCGGTATTGTGTATATTCTGTTCCGTTGCTTTGGGAAATATTTTGGATCAATGGTAAGCGCCAAGGCAACAAAATGCGCCCCTTCCATTTGTAAATATCTTGGTATCACTTTGTTCCCTCAGGCGGGGGTAGCCCTTGGTATGTGCGCCATTGCAGCGGTAGATCTTCCGGGGCAAGGTGAGCTGATCAGAAATATCACACTGTTTGCAGTTCTCATTTATGAGCTTGTAGGTCCCCTTATGACCAAAGAAGCACTGAAGGCTGCAGGAGACATCAAGCCTATGAGTGACGAAGTGAAAATGCGTCGTCAGACCAAATTGGCGAATGTACAAAAACAAAAGGAACAGTAATCCTATTCGGGACGGTCTGATGACCGTCCCCTACATATATCATGGGTTTTTTGAAATACTATGGAGAGGTGTTTGTTACAAAGGAGGAAAGCACAATGATTGAATTGAAAAACAGAATTGTTACTTGTCTTTCTTACTGTAAAGTATTGGTAAAGTGGCTTTTCATTGCCTCTGTGGTGGGCATGTTTGGCGGTGTGCTGGGAAGCGTGTTTCACATCAGCATTGATTATGCAACCGAGTACCGAGGGGAATTTCCGTGGCTCATTTATTTATTGCCCGTAGGTGGTTTGGTGATTACCTTTTTGTATCGACTGGCAAAATCTGCAGGAAGCTTGGATACCAACCGCGTGTTGGATTCTGTAAGAACGGAAGAAAGGGTTCCCACCGTAATGGCACCGTTGATTTTTGTCGGTACTGTTCTTACCCACCTGCTTGGCGGTTCTGCCGGACGGGAAGGTGCGGCATTGCAGCTGGGGGGAAGCATCGGTTATCGGTTGGGAAAAATATTTCGCTTAAATGAAAGGGATTTGCATCTGATTGTTATGGCGGGAATGAGTGCCGTGTTTGCTGCCCTTTTTGGAACGCCTTTAACCGCTCTTTTCTTTGCCTTGGAGGTCACCACCGTTGGGGTTATGTACTATGCGGGTTTTGTGCCCTGTGTCATTTCTGCTTTGGTAGCATCTGTGATTGCAAAGCTGTTCGGTCTTTCTCCCGTGCATTTTGAAGGAATTGCCTTTCCCGGAATTTCAGCGGGTGTGTTGGGGAAACTTTTGGTGTTAACCATTTTTTGTGCACTGGTCAGTATTTTATTTTATACAGCCATTCACAAATGCGAGCATTATGCAGCAAAGTGGCTGAAAAACCCCTATCTTCGCAGTGTTACGGGGGGTGTGCTTTTGGTATTGCTGACCCTTTTGGTACAGACCCGAGATTATAACGGAGCGGGAATGGATGTGATTACAGAAGCCATGTCAGGCAGTGCAAGACCTGAGGCGTTTTTATTAAAAATACTTTTTACCGCCATTACCATTGCAGCAGGATTCAAAGGCGGAGAGATTGTTCCTGCTTTCTTTGTGGGTTCCACCTTTGGCTGTGTGGCAGGGGGACTATTAGGACTTGACCCCGGCTTTTCTGCTGCAGTAGGTTGTGTGGCATTGTTCTGCGGCGCGGTAAACTGCCCCATTGCTTCCTTGCTTCTTTCTTTTGAACTATTCGGCGGAGAGTCCCTGTTGCTGTTTGCATTGGTGTGTGGTGTGAGTTATATGATGTCAGGCTACGGGGGACTTTATAAAAGCCAGACCTTCAAGTGCTCCAAACTGGAAGCCAAGTATTTTGAATAAAGCATAACTGAAAAAACCACGGTGCAAAAACGCATCGTGGTTTTTTGTAGAATTTAGAAAACAAGACATACTTTCAAAAATGTGACGAAATTTAAACAAATCCTTCTGATTCTCTTGACAAATCAAGGGTTTGGGAGTACAATATATAATGGAGTATTTGAATGTAGAGAGGATGAAAACGATGTACAAAATCGTGAAAAAGAAATGTTTAAATCCTACTGTAACATTAATGGAGATAGAAGCCCCCGCCATTGCCAAAGCGGCAGAGCCGGGACAGTTCATTATTTTGCGTGTGGATGAAGATGGGGAACGGATTCCGCTGACCATTGCTGATTTTGACCGGGAAGCGGGAACAGTTACCATTATTTTTCAGATTGTTGGTGCTACCACCCAAAAGCTTAACCATAAAGAAGAAGGGGAATTTATCTGCGATTTTGCAGGACCCCTTGGCACTGCTACTCATACAGAAGGCCTTAAAAAGGTTGCAGTTGTAGGGGGCGGTGTTGGCTGCGCCATTGCCTATCCCGTAGCAAAGAAATTGCATAGTTTAGGTTGTGAGGTTCATTCTATTGTTGGTTTCAGAAGCAAGGATTTGTTGATTTTAGAGGATGAATTTAAAGCGGTTTCTGACAAAATGGTGATTATGACCGATGACGGAAGCTACGGCTCCCAGGGTCTTGTTACCGATGCGTTAAAGGGTCTTTTGGACGAAGGACACCAATACGATCAGGTGATCGTTATCGGACCCCTGATTATGATGAAATTTGTTTGCAAGCTGACCAAGGAATATGGGGTAAAAACCATTGTCAGCATGAATCCCATTATGATTGACGGTACGGGAATGTGCGGCGGATGCCGTTTGAGCGTAGGGGGCGAAATGAAGTTTGCCTGCGTGGACGGTCCTGATTTTGACGGCCATCTGGTGGATTTTGATGAAGCCATGGCACGCTCTTCTATGTATCGTGAATTTGAACAACATCAAAGAGAAAAGACTTGTAATTTGTTTCAGAAGGAGGCGAAATAACATGGCGAATATGTCTCCCAATAAAAACCCCATGCCTTCACAGGAGGCAGAGGTAAGAAGCC
>JAZNYR010000141.1:0-4199 GCA_045594525.1 Clostridia bacterium
AAATATCAGCTTTGCGAAATTAACTTTGGCTTGGAACAGATTCATTTTCCCAGGGATGCTCACAGTCTGTCTTTGGCAAAAAGGCGGCTTGCCTTTGAAGAATTGTTTTTGTTGGGAACAGGACTTCGTTTGCTTCGGGGAAACCGACAAAGCTTAACAATGGAACCTTTCTCACAAACAGAAAAAACACAAGAATTTATCAGTATGTTACCTTATCAGTTGACAGATGCTCAAAGAAGGGTCGTAACGGAAATTTTAGAGGATTTAAAGCAACCTCGGGTTATGAACCGACTGGTTCAGGGTGATGTTGGCTCTGGAAAAACTGCCGTGGCGGCATGTGCCGTATTTGCAGCGGCAAAAAGTGGATTTCAGTCTGTTATGATGGCACCTACCGAAATTTTAGCCCGTCAGCATTTCGTATCCTTCCAGCAGTTTTTTGCACCCTTTCCCGAGATTGAGTGCATTCTCCTCACAGGAAAGATGAAAAAGAAGGAGAAGACGGCGGCGTTGGATGCTGCGGCGAAGGGAGCTGCGTTGGTCATCGGAACCCATGCGGTGCTCAATGAGGAATTACATATTCCCAAGCTTGGTTTGGTGATTACCGATGAACAGCATCGGTTCGGAGTGCGGCAAAGAGCGGCGTTGTCCCACGGGAAAGAGGTCAATATGCTGGTTATGACCGCAACCCCCATTCCCAGAACCCTTGCATTAACTTTGTATGGTGATTTGGATTTGTCCGTCATCGACCAATTACCCCCCGGCCGTCAGGTCATCAAAACCTACGGCGTAGGAGAAAATATGCATGACCGAATTTATAATTTCCTGAAAAAGGAATTGGATCAGGGAAGACAGGCATATATTATCTGTCCCCTTGTTGACCCCTCGGATTTATTGGAGGCAGAGGCTGTGACAGAGTATGCCCAGAAGCTTCGCAGCCGCGAATTGGCAGGGTATAGCGTAGGACTGCTTCACGGAAAATTAAAGGAAAAGGATACGGTAATGGAGCAGTTTTCTTCGGGGGAACTGCAGGTGCTGATCAGTACTACAGTAGTGGAGGTAGGGGTGAATGTCCCCAATGCCACGGTGATGATTGTAGAAAATGCAGAACGGTTCGGTCTTTCGCAACTACACCAGTTAAGAGGTCGTGTGGGAAGAGGCAGTCATCAGTCCTACTGTATTTTGATTTGTCGGAGCAATTCAGAAATTGCTCATGAAAGAATGGAAATTATGAGTCGAACAAACGACGGCTTTTTGTTAGCACAAAAGGATATGGAACTGCGTGGTATCGGTGAGTTTTTCGGAACCCGCCAGCACGGTGTTCCGGAGCTGAAGATAGCCAATTTGTTTACAGACAGTGCTTTGATTCAGCTTGCGGCAAAGGCTTCTGCAAGTTTACTGACAGAGGACCCCGGATTGAGCCGACCGGAGCACTTTTATCTGAAGGAGCGGATTCGTGAATTTTTCTCCTATGAATCCCAAGGCTTGGTGTTGAATTAACGAAAGGAATCATTTATGAAGAAGTGGAACGAATGGTGGAAAATCCATAAAAAAACAGCGCTGTCAGTCGGAATCATTGTTTTGGTTCTGGTTGTTTTCTGGTGCTGTTATTATACTGCGTATCAGCATATCAAAGGGGAAAACTCTTTGGTTACCAAGCTGAATTTACTCTTTGGTTCCTCAGGAGATGAAATTGTGATCAAAGAGGAAGGGCGAAAGGAAAACACCGTTATTTTTCTGATTGGCGGGATCGATCGGTTTCAGGATTTGGATACGGTTATGTTAGGGGCTTTGGATAAAGAAAAGAAGTCACTTCGTCTGTTGTCCGTTCCAAAGAATACTTTATCAGAAAACGGAAGAAAAAATATGCAAATCTGCAAGGCGTACGGAGAAGACGGAATAAACGGATTGAAAAAAGAATTGAAAAATCTGACAGGATTGCCCATTGATCGCTATGTGTTGATTAAATATGACGGATTTATGAAGATGGTTGACGAGATAGGAGGGGTAACGCTTACAGTTCCGGAGCCTATGGATTATGAGGATGCTGCACAAGGGTTATCCATTCATCTGACGGCAGGAGAGCAAACCTTAAACGGAGAGAATGCTTTGGATTTTGTGCGGTATTGTCACTATATGGATGGCGATTTAGGCAGAATCCGTGCCCAGCAAAGCTTTGCCAAAGCCTTTGCAAAGCAGGCAATGATCAAGATGAGCACTCCAAAAGAATTAGCAAAACTTGGCGCAGAAGCAGTAGAAACGGATTTGACCGCAGAGGAGCTTTTATGGCTTTCGGGAGTTGCTTTGAAGGGAGACACCCAAGCAGATATTACCGTAGAGGTGCTTCCGGGACTGACTGCCAACTTTTTGGAAAATACTTATTACATTGTAAATAAATCAGCGGCGTTGGGACTCATCAATGCAAAATTTAATCCTTATACCGAGCAGATTTCGAAACTGCAGATCAGTGATATCGGTCAGAATTTATTTGGCGGCTGGCAATGGAATAATGGTTCCTCCAATCAAGGGTACACCCCTGATCAAAGTGAGGATGGACTCAATGACCCTACCCGTTTTTGCGAGTATTATTATGAATATGACCCTGATGTAATAGAAGACAGCTTGTTTGCCGATGCCCTTGACACGCCGGATAAAACAAAAAAAGGCTATGAGGTACCTGCTGTTGCACCAACACCAAAACCCTTGGAAATCATAACCATTCCGGAAATAAAGGACCATTATATTATATTGGATCCCAACCAGAATCCGGAGGATTTCGGAATTGATCCGGGACAGGTGGAATATTGGACGCCGTCGCCATCGCCTACACCAACACCAACACCAACACCAACACCGGAACCCACCATGGAGCCTGCTGAAACGGAAGAACCCGAAATGGAGGTCGTACCGGTTCCTTCTGAAGAGGAATAAAATAAAGAAAAACTATTGACAGAATCCGAAAAGGATGGTATAATGAGTGTAAGATAAAACCGTTGAGACAGAAAAAAGGCAGAGTCGGTCTTTTCGAGCGAGTGGATTATGGTGTGAGTTCCACAAAGACTCTTTGCGTAATATGGACTGTTGAGGGCAGCGTTAAATGCGTTGACGCAAGACTTGCGTGAAAGTCGGGAGTATGTTGGTACTTCGCTAAGTGCACGAGAGTTTCGTGAATTCAAGGTGGCACCGCGGATTTTGTAAATTCGTCCTTGACAGAGTAGTTGATTCTGTCAAGGATTTTTTGTTTTTTTGATAGAGTTTGGAGGAAGAAAAATGTTTGTTTTTTCAAAACGATGGCGGAGCAAAAGAGAAGCTTGAAAATATTATTTGGAGGAATTGATTATGAATTATAACGGAATTAATTTTGATACCTATTTTAAGAATTATCCCGATAAAAATGGTTATTTTGGGAAATACGGCGGTGTTTATATTGACGAAAAGTTAAAGGCTGCCATGGCAGAAATAACAGAGGCATATTTTTCTATTTGCCAGTCCAGAAAGTTTATTGCAGAGCTTCGCAGAATCAGAAAGGAATTTCAGGGAAGACCCACTCCTGTGACCCATCTGGAACGGCTTTCCGATGCGTTGGGGGGCACCGTTCAGCTCTATGCAAAGCGGGAAGACTTAAACCATTCAGGGGCGCATAAATTAAATCACTGTATGGGAGAAGCCTTGCTTGCTAAATATATGGGCAAGAGAAAGGTGATTGCCGAAACGGGAGCAGGGCAGCACGGGGTTGCTTTGGCTACTGCAGCGGCATACTTCGGCTTGGAATGTGATATTTACATGGGAACGGTTGATATTAAAAAACAAGCTCCCAATGTGGCAAGAATGAAGATTCTTGGTGCAAGAGTGGTGGAAGTCACTCACGGTTTGCAGACCTTGAAGGAAGCGGTAGATGCGGCATTTGACGCTTATAGTAAAGAATATCAGGATTCTATTTATTGCATTGGCTCGGTTCTCGGACCTCATCCCTTCCCTATGATGGTCAGAGATTTTCAGAGTGTTGTGGGAATTGAGGCAAGGGAGCAGTTTGTTGAAATGACAGGGCATCTGCCGGATGCCATTGTTGCCTGCGTGGGCGGCGGTTCTAATGCAATGGGGCTGTTCTCCGGATTTTTAAATGATCCCGTGGATATTTACGGGATTGAACCTCTTGGAAAGGGTCCCAAGCTTGGGGATCATGCCGCAAGCCTGAAATATGG
>JAZNYR010000142.1:0-4646 GCA_045594525.1 Clostridia bacterium
CACGCATTTTTCAAGGGTAAATTAAAGGATAGCATTTTACCCATTACCTGCCGTTCCTGGCTTTTATATCCCCCTCATTATGAGGTGTTTCCCGAAAATTCCAATCTTCGTCATTTCTATGATTTGTTCGATGTAATTGATAGCGAAGCAAGGAAAAGAGAAGAACTTTGCAGAGTATTTAATATAAAGGAAACCGACGACATCAATTCTCTTCCCGAGGATACCACCTTGCAAAAGCGGTTCAAAAAGTTTTTTATGGAAGGGAATGTTATGGGAGAGGGTTTCGGTGTTATCTTATTTGACGGAGAAAAAATCTTATAAAAATGATAGACAAAAGCGTATTTTTGTGATATAATGATAAAATAAGTTTATAAAACGGGAGTGTTAAATATGGCTGAAGAATTAAAAATGATTGCTCATAGAATCCGTGAACTGCGTGAAGCATGTGATTATACCCCTCAGACTCTGGCAAAGGAGCTGGGACTTGACGAGAAGGTATATCTGGAATACGAAGAAAAGGGCGAAAATATTCCCATCAGCGTTATTTATGATATTGCAAATAAGTTCAAAGTGGATTTTTCGCAGATTCTGACCGGTAAAACCGCCCGCCTGAATGATTTCTGTGTGGTCAAGAAGGGGCAGGGTGTGTCTGTGGACCGTTGTCCCGGGTATCAGTTTTGGAATCTGGCACAAAACTATGCAGGCAAGAAAATGGAGCCCTTGATTGTAAAAGTGGAACCCGGTGACGAAAATCCCAAGCTCATTTCTCACGACGGTCAGGAATTTAACTATGTGTTAGAAGGCACGATTAAAGTGATCTATGAGGATAAAGAAATTGAGCTGAATGCAGGAGATTCTATCTATTTCAACCCCACCCGTCCTCACGGGCAAAAAGCGGTAGGGGACAGATCCGCAACATTTCTTACCATGATAATCGGAGGTTAATTACAAATGACATTACTGGAACGGCTTTTGCCGAGAATAGAGTTTGATTCTTATGAAGATTTCAAAAAGAATTATACTGTGAACATTCCCGAAAATTTTAACTTCGGATTTGATGTAGTCGATGCATGGGCGGAGATTGATAAAGAAAAAAAGGCCCTTGTCTGGTGTGATGATCACGGCGGGGAAGAAGTGTTTACTTTTTCTGATATATCCCGTTTATCCAATCAGGCCGTTCATTTTCTGAAAGCCCAGGGCATCGGAAAAGGCGATGTTGTTATGGTAATTCTCCGCCGTCGGTATGAATATTGGATTTTAGCGACTGCTCTCTGTAAATTGGGAGCAACCCTAATTCCTGCAACCCTGCAGTTGACAACCAAAGATATTGTTTACCGTTGTAACGCAGCAAATGTAAAGATGATTGTAGGTGTAAACGATAACGGCGTGTTGGAACAGGTAGAAGCGGCACTCACAAAAACCCCTTCTGTGATTGCAAAAGCAACCGTTGCAGAAGAACGGGAAGGCTGGCTTTGTTTTAATAAAGAAATTGCGAAATATCCCGATACCTACTCCCGTCCCACAGGAGATGAAGCAACTACCAATGATGATGTAATGCTCATGTATTTCACATCGGGAACAACCGGAATGCCTAAAATGGTAACCCATACCTATACCCATCCTTTGGGACACATTGTAACGGCAAAATACTGGCAGAGAGTCCAGGACGGAAAGCTTCACATGTCCGTTTCCGACTCCGGTTGGGCAAAGTTCGGCTGGGGTAAAATTTACGGACAGTGGATTAGCGGTGCTGTGATTTTCTGCTATGATATGGAAAAATTCATTGCCAAAAATCTTATGGAAAAAATTCATCAATACGGTGTGACAACTTTCTGTGCTCCACCTACCATGTACCGTTTTATGCTTCAGGAGGAGGAAGCCTTGATTAAAGAAGGATTCTCTACGGTAGAACATTGTTGTACTGCGGGAGAACCTTTGAATCCTGAAGTATTTAACCGTTTTAAGTCAATTACAGGACTTAGCTTAACAGAAGGGTTCGGGCAAACAGAATCCTCTGTCTTGCTTGCTAATTTCCAATGGTTTGAACCCAAACCCGGTTCTATGGGAAAACCCTCTCCTATTTATGACCTTCGTCTGTTAACAGCGGATAAAACGGAGGCAGAGGATGGAGAAGAGGGCGAAATTACCATTATGAATGTAAAAACAAACCGTCCTGTTGGTTTGTTTACGGGATATGCTCAAGCACCGGAAGTGAATGAAGAAGTTATGGGTGACGGGAATTATAATCTGAGCGATGTGGCATGGCGTGATAATGACGGTTATTACTGGTTTGTTGGCAGAAGTGACGATGTGATCAAATGCTCGGGTTACCGTATCGGGCCTTTTGAAGTAGAAAGTGCATTGATTGAGCATCCTGCTGTTTTGGAATGTGCGGTAACAGCGGTACCTGATCCCATTCGCGGTCAGGTTGTAAAAGCTACCATTGTTCTGACAAAACAGTATTCACCTTCAGATGCTCTGAAAAAGGAATTACAAAATCATGTAAAACGGGTTACTGCACCCTATAAATATCCCCGAGTGATTGAGTTTGTGGACGAGCTTCCCAAGACCTTGGGCGGTAAAATCAAGCGTGCTTTAATTCGGAAAACAGATAGCGAAGAACAAAAATAATACCATACCGCAAGAAAACAGTTTGTTTTTCTTGCGGTGTTGATTATCTAACATAATGCAGAGGTGATAAGATTGAATCAGATTACGATAACAGATGTACGGGTTCAGCCGGGAGACAGTGCATTTTTACTGGATGACGGCACTACCGCCATTCTTTACGATTCCGGTTTTGCATTTACCGGTTTTGATGTTGCGGATAAAGTTAAGAAAATTTTGGGGGATCGTCCTCTTGACTATATTTTCCTTACCCATTCGCATTATGACCATGCCCTAGGCTCGGTATATGCCCTTTCCTACTGGAAGGATGCCAAGGTGGTGGCAGGGGAATATGCTACAAAGATTTTTGCAAAACCTACGGCAAAAGCGGTGATGCGTGATCTGGACCGTAAATTTGCGATTCAATGCGGTGTTTCTGACTATGAGGATTTGATTGACAATCTTCGTGTGGATATCCCTGTATCTGACAGAGATAGGGTAAAGGCAGGCGATATGGAGTTTGTGGTATTGAATTTACCGGGACACACCAAATGCTCCGTGGGCTTTTATTGCCCTGAACAACAGTTGCTCCTTGGTTGTGAAACCATTGGCCTGTTTAATGGCTCCGACGATGTGGTACCCTCATATCTTGTGGGGTATCAAATGACATTGGACTCCATTGAACGGGTGGAACAGCTTCCCATCCGTCAGATTCTTGTTCCTCATTACGGTTTATTAAGTGAGAAACAAACCGCTCTTTATATGAATCGGGCAAAGAAAAGTGCAGTGGAGACCGGAGAAGAAATGGTTGCCTTTCTCCGTCAGGGAAAAAGCAAAGAAGAAATCATTCAATTTTTTAAAGATAAGTTTTATTACGGTCATATCAAAGAAACCTATCCCATTGATGCAATGGAGCTAAACACCGGGATTATGATAGATTTGTTGCAAAAAGAATTTGGGTGTGAATAGAGTAAAAATGACAAAAAGTCTTTCGTAATGGGAGACTTTTTTCAATTTGTTCATTGTTTCTGCAATTTATATGAAAAAATCCGTGCATTTTTCTTGACAGAGGCGAAAATTGTTGATATAATGAATGGTGGTACCTTTGTGCCAACAGACTTTTGATATCTTAAAGATATTAGTAAATATATTACTAGGAGGAATGTTTTCATGGCAAGAAAGATGAAAACGATGGACGGTAACAATGCCGCAGCATGGGCGTCTTATGCGTTTACCGATGTAGCGGCAATTTATCCCATCACCCCGTCTTCTGTTATGGCGGAAGTAACAGATGAATGGGCAGTTGACAAGAAAAACAACATTTTCGGACAGCCTGTTAAGGTGGTTGAAATGCAGTCTGAAGCAGGTGCTGCCGGTGCTGTGCACGGTTCTTTGGCGGCAGGTGCTTTGACTACTACCTATACAGCTTCTCAAGGTTTGCTTCTGATGATCCCTAACATGTATAAAATGGCAGGCGAATTGTTGCCTTCCGTTATTCATGTCAGTGCTCGTTGTGTAGCCAGCCATGCGCTGAATATCTTTGGTGATCATTCTGATGTTATGGCATGCCGTCAGACCGGGTATGCAATGCTTTGCTCCAACAGCACTCAGGAAGTTATGGATTTGGGTGCGGTTGCACATTTGGCTGCAATCAAGGGTAAAGTTCCTTTCCTTCATTTCTTTGACGGTTTCAGAACTTCTCATGAAATTGACAAGATTGAAGTTTGGGATTATGAAGACCTGAAAGCTATGGTGGATATGGATGCAGTAAAGGAATTTAGAAACAATGCATTAAATCCCGAGCGTCCTGTTTTGAGAGGTAGTGCACAGAACCCTGACATCTTCTTCCAGAACAGAGAAGCATGCAACACCTATTATAATAATGTTCCTGCTGTTGTAGAAGAATATATGCAGAAGGTCAATGAAAAAATCGGAACCGATTATCATCTGGTAAACTACTACGGTGCTCCTGATGCAGATAAAGTTTTGGTTGCTATGGGTTCTATCTGTGAAACCATCGAAGAAACCATTGATTATTT
>JAZNYR010000143.1:0-3808 GCA_045594525.1 Clostridia bacterium
GGGTTAATTGATTCGTTTTGGCTTGCTCTAAAAATACGATGCAAGCGAGGGGCGCATTGATATTATGATTAATGTCTGTTTTTCCGCTCCAGGGTGTTCCGAACACTGTCATTTCGCCATTTAAAA
This sequence comes from Clostridia bacterium, assembly GCA_045594525.1. Classification (GTDB taxonomy): domain Bacteria; phylum Bacillota; class Clostridia; order HGM11514; family HGM11514; genus SIG438. Next base: position 127 of record JAZNYR010000143.1, read on the forward strand.
AGCGTACTGCCGGACTGTCATCATTAATCATTTCAACTGAAAAATATTCCCGCCATAATCCGGTATGGGTGGATTTTCCTGTTCCTGACGGTGCAGAAAAAGCAATCCCTTTTCCCTCGCATTTTAAGCAAGAGGAATGTAAGACGATCCCCTCATGAAACAAAACAAACCATCGAAATACTTCACCAAGTAAATTAAAATTTCTCACATCCGATGCAGGACCGCCCCAATGTTCTACATTCATCAAGGTTGATTCCACACGGGACCAGTCCTTATTGGCTGTTACCGATGCGATAACAACTTCTTCTCCCTCTACAAAAATACTGTCATAAAAGCTATAGGTGTTGTCATCTTTTAACCAGTGCCGTTCCCCGCTTGCAGCCACTTCCTTCCCCGGAGGATAAGGAATAGTATCGCTAAATTCGCAGAAAATGCTTAAATCAGGAGTTGTGGAAGCACACTGGTATTCCTTTGTTCTTTCATGAAACAAAGGTGTGTCAAATCCTTCTGCTGCAATATTAAGTTGGGCAATGTTTAAATAAATCATTTGCTTTCCTCTTTTACTGTTAAGGTTTCGTTTTGTACAGAAATAATTTTGTCACAAATATCCAATGCAGCATTTTTATGGGAAACAATAATGCATGTTTTATCAGTAAGGTTTCTGATCCCCTCTAATACTTCCGCCTCTGTTTGTTCATCCAACGCAGAGGTTGCTTCATCAAGCAGCAGCACAGGTGCATCATTTAACAACGCCCTTGCGATGGCAATTCGTTGGATCTGTCCCTCTGACAGACCTTCCCCACCTTCTTTTAAAACCGTATCCAGCCCGTCCGGTAATTCTTGAAGGAAAGGTGTCATTTGGGCAATTTGAGCACTTTTTTCAATTTCATCATCAGTAACATCCCTTCGGTAAAAACGAATATTATCCCGGATGGAACCGGATAAAATCATATTTCCTTGAGGAACATAGGAAAAGAACATTCTCGTATTTTTACTAATCTCTGCCTTTTGATTGTTACCGCAAACATAGAGTTTACCGTTGCTTGGTTGTAAAATTGCAAGCAATAACTTCAAAAGCGTACTTTTTCCGATCCCGGATTGACCGGCAATTGCTAAAAATTCCCCTTTTTTCAATGTTAAAGAAGCATTTTGATACACCAAAACACCCGGATAGGAAAAACTCATATTTTCAATACAAAGTTCTTCAAATTCAGAAGGTAAAATGTTACAGGGCAATGATTTTTCTTCTTCCATTTCTTCCAGTTCCATAATTCGTTCAGCCGATGCCAATGTAGCAAAGGCGTTGGACATCAAGGAAGACAGGTTTTTAAAGGGTGCCTGCAGTTGACCAACCAGTTGAAGCATAGCAGTTAAGGTTCCGTAGGTAAGCATCCCTAAAGACAGCAAGTATGCTCCCCAACCTAATGTGACATAATATCCCGCTGTAAAAATCAAAAACAAACAAACATTTGCCAAAAGTGAAAAATAGTTTCTTTTTCGTTTTAAGCGGAAGTGATTCAACTGATATTTCATCGCCTGATGAGAAGAAGCTTCTTCCGTACCAAAAGCTTTTACCGCTAACATGTTTTGAAGAATTTCTTGCATATAGGAACGAGTTACACCGTCGCTTTGTTGACAGTCCTTGTGCATTTGTTTCATTTTTTTACTGTAAATCCGACCAAATATAAAAATGATAGGTCCCAACGCCAGAATGCACAGAGCTAATGTGGGAGCCAGCATATAAAGGACGGTAAAACTGGAACAGATTTTCACAATCATCGAAACAAAGACAGGTACAATGGTGATAATTCCGGTTACAATGACTCTTACATCGCTGTTCAATCGATTCATTAATTCGCCCGTATGAAATTGCTCTGTTTGCTGATATTGCTTCTGCATCAAACTGTGAAACAACCTGTCTTTTATGTTAATTTCAAGCTTACCTGAAATATTCACATCCATGATACTGATGATAATTTGCAGTAAAAGTTGGAATACCAAAAAGCCAATCAGGACAGCAAAGCTTGATTGCAAGGAACCTTCGGCCTGTTTTGTGGCAACATCAATCACATTTTTTGCAACAAGAGCAAACCAAACGGAAACAAAGGAAAGAAGCGCATTACATCCCACAAATAACCCCAAGGGAAGTAAAACGCATTTGCCTCTTTGATATAACCACTGTATTGTCCTATTTTTTTTCAATTTTCTTCTCCCATGCATGATAAATCGCTACACATTTCATTAGAAATTTTATGAGAATCCCACGAAGGGGTTTGGCTAAAACCCAGATAAAGGAATAAATCTGATACCATAATGTTTTTGTGGAATAGTAGCGGTTCTTTCTGTAAAAACCAATCATTTTCCCGATGAATTGTTCTTCATATAACGGTGTTTCAACCCAGAAATGGTTGTCACCATTTGCTGAATAAACCCCTTTTTTATACCGAATTATCCGATGCAATACATATTGACCATTCAACCGTTTGTAAAGAACCACATCTCTTTTCTTTACCGCATCGGTAATGGATGATAAAACAACGCTGTCTAATTTATTACGAAACAAAGGAAACATACTGTTCCCTACCACGGTCATCCGAACTTGTTGACCGTTTTTCAAGCCATCTTCAATGACTTTTCCCAACTGTTCTAATCCAACTTCACGATTTCCCTCGTTCATGCCAGCACCTGAACTTGTTCCAGTAATTTGATAAAGTCAGATACATCTTCCCGAGCGGTTTCCTGATTGATATCATACTCTTTGCACAACGCTTCAACCAGTTCTTCTTCCGTTTTGTCTTCCTGAAGTTGTTCCCACAAAAATGCACCGGTTTCATTCAATGTCATCATTGCATCAAAATTAACCATTTCTTCCCCGACAGGAACAACAATATAGTCATCTAAAATCTTTCTTATCATAAAATCTTGTTTTACCTTCATCATCAAAAACTCCTTTATTAGTTTTTCAAACTTTGAATCGGTGCCGGGATTCTGCCTCCGCGATTAATGAAAACCTCGCTTGAGTCACCATGCACAGGCATAACGGGAGCAGAGCCAAGTAACCCGCCAAATTCCACAGTATCCCCTACTGTTTTGCCACAAACGGGAATAATACGAACTGCTGTGGTTTTGGTATTCATCATTCCAATTGCCGCCTCGTCAGCAATAATGGCAGAAATGGTAGAGGCAGGTGTGTTTCCGGGAACTGCAATCATATCTAACCCTACAGAACAAACACATGTCATGGCTTCTAATTTATCTATGGTCAGGCTGCCGATTTTGGCTGCATGAATCATCCCCGCATCTTCGCTAACGGGAATGAACGCACCGCTTAATCCACCTACATAAGAAGATGCCATCACGCCACCCTTTTTCACAGCGTCATTCAAAAGTGCCAAAGCGGCTGTTGTTCCGTGAGTACCGCAGGTTTCCAGACCCATTTCTTCTAAAATATAAGCCACGCTGTCTCCTATTGCAGGAGTAGGCGCTAAAGACAAATCCACAATTCCAAAAGGCATATTGAGTCTCTTTGATGCTTCTTGAGCTACAAGCTGACCCATTCTGGTAATTTTAAATGCCGTTTTCTTGATGGTTTCTGCAACGGTTCCAAAATCTGCACCTTTCACTCGTTCCAGAGCACATTTTACAACTCCCGGGCCGCTAAGTCGGAGGCCAAGCGGGCTTA
>JAZNYR010000144.1:0-1761 GCA_045594525.1 Clostridia bacterium
TGTAGCCCAAGGAGTTGTCACCTTAACTTGTCTTCCTAAGACCGCTTGGCCTCCGACTTGGCAGACTGGGAAAAAGGAAGGGATATTTTGCTAAAATGAATCGCAGACAGTACGGGGGTACGGCAAGTGTTCATTTTGGCAAAAAGCAAGCAACCGCTTGGAAAATTCGATATTTTCCAAGCGGGTTTTCATGTTTACTAACAGATAATGCTGATGATTATTGTTGCCTTATTTTCTTTCTTTGCTTGCGGTAGACCGACTTTTTCGACGGTCTGAAGCAAGAAATAGTCTTGCTTTTGCTCAGTTTGTTCATTCTGCACTATTTTTCTCCAGCCCCAAAGAGGCTGTGGCAACATTATTTGCCACAGCCTCTTGTCTTTTTACTTTCTATCTTTCAGAGGAACATATTCCATTGTTTCGGATACGGATTTGTATGCGGGGCGAATGATTTTATTGGTGTTAATCAATTCCTCCATTCTGTGAGCACTCCAGCCTGCGATTCGTGCAATGGCGAAAACGGGAGTGTACAGCTCTTCCGGTAAATCCAGCATGGAATAGACAAAACCACTGTAAAAGTCTACATTGGCACTGACCCCTTTGTAAATCTTTCGTTTTTCTGCAATGACTTTGGGTGCCAGCCGTTCTACATTGGAGTACAGCTGAAATTCCTTTGTTTTTCCTTTTTCCTTTGAAAGCTGTTCCACAAATCTTCTGAAAATCACGGCTCTGGGGTCGGACAGAGAATAAACAGCATGCCCCATTCCGTAAATCAAGCCTGCGTTATCAAAGGCTTCCTTATTCAATAATTTGTTCAGGTAATCCTTGATTTCTTCCTCATCGTCCCAATGACGGACCTGATGCTTCATATCATTGAACATCTGGGTTACTTTAATATTGGCACCGCCGTGCTTGGGTCCTTTTAAGGAACAAAGGGAAGCGGCTGTGGAAGAATAAGTATCCGTGCCCGAAGAGGTAACCACATGGGTGGTAAAGGTGGAGTTGTTTCCGCCGCCGTGCTCTGCGTGAAGCACCAGTGCCAGATCTAAAATTTTTGCTTCCAACGCAGTGTATTTTTTATCAGGTCTTAACATTCGTAAGATGTTTTCTGCCGTGGATAATTTAGGATCGGGCCGATGAATATACAGCCCCTTTCCTTTTCCGTAATGACGGTATGCCTGATAGGCGTAAACTGAAAGGGCAGGGAAGTTTGCAATCAACTGAATGCACTGACGAAGCACATTAGGAAGACTTGTATCATTGGCGTTTTTATCGTAAGAATATAATGTAAGAACACTTCTTGCCAGAGAATTCATAATATCCTGATTGGGTGCCTTCATAATAACATCCCGTACAAAATTGGTAGGAAGGGTGCGGTAGGATACCAGAAGTTCCTCAAATTGGTCCAGTTCTTCTTTGGTAGGCAGTTTTCCGAACAACAGTAAATAGACCGTTTCTTCAAACCCGAATCGGTCATCCTTCATAAACCCTTGTACCAGATCGTAAATATTGCAACCGCGATAGTAAAGTTCTCCTTCGCAGGGAACATCGTCTTTTGAAGATAAGATAGTAGAAATCTCTGTGAGACCTGTTACAACACCTTTGCCGTCTAAATCACGCAAACCCCGTTTTACCTGATGTACCTGATACAGGTTGGGGTCTATGTTGCTGTTCTGTTTGCAAAGCTCTGCCAGAGAATAAATTTCCGGAGTAATTGCCGAATAGTTTCTCATGTAATCATCCTCCTTTATGTCAAAATTTCCT
>JAZNYR010000145.1:0-3124 GCA_045594525.1 Clostridia bacterium
CCTTCTTGCCCTGTCCCATCAAGGCACCAATCTGCTTGGAAATCTTATTCCGTTCTCCACGCAGAAAATCCGCTTCTGACTTTGCGGCACGAAGGTCTGCATCAATAGCAATGGCTTCATCTACCAAGGACAGCTTTTTATCCTGAAATTTTTTCTTGATATTTTCTTTTACAAGGTCGGGATTTTCCCGTACAAATTTCATATCTAACATACTACTTACATCCTTTTTCCAAAAGTTTTTGCCGTTTCATACGGTATATTACCTTTTATTATACCACAAATTTCAAAAAATTCAACTCTTTTTTCGACAAAAATTAATCAAACATAGCCACCGGTTGTTCAGGGGGAGTGGAAACAGAAACCTGAGAGGCATACAGCACCGGCCCCTTTCCTTTATATAATGCATTGTATTCGTACCGGATTTCTCCTTCCACCACAACCCAGTCACGGGTTTTTAAAGAAAACAACGCTTTATATTTGCACACAATACCACGATAGGCAATATCATCTGCACAGCAGGTCATAATGTGCCGTCCTGCCACAATCATCCCCTCCGGCATGGAGCGGTCCTTTGCCACAATGGCTTTAAAGCGGATTTTTTTGCCGATATATTTTTCCATTTCCTCTGTAAAATCCCGATACCACCAAGCATAGTCCTTATCTTCCACCTGAATCACAGGGGCATTAATATTAAAAGGCAACGGGTCTTCGATTTCGTCATATTCCAAAGTACCGTCCCACAGTTCATAAGAAATGGCAGCGCGGCGGGACACACCCCGCACAATTTTATGAAGTGCCATTTTATCCGTATTCTCATCTACACGGTTAAACACCACCAGCTCACATCCTTGCAGTTTGTCCACCACAAGAGGTCGCATGTTGGCATTAAAATTGACAAAGGTCCGTGAATCTGCAAACATCAACTCCTGATACACCTGCCAGTGTTTCGGAAGTGCACGATATAAGGATTCCAATTTCCACATCCCGTTGTACTCTACCACCACACGGTCTGCCTTGCATTTCTTTCCCTGCTCGGACAAAAATTTCGGATTGAGTTGTTCTTCCTCTTCAACGGTTACCACCGTGACGGTGGTGTTGGGAAATGAAATATCATATTCTTCGATCCCCTCTTCACAAAGCAAAAGAAGGGTGTTTTCTCCCGAATTAAACCGTTCATCCGCCAAAGTTTCACGGGCGCTTTTGGTTTTCCCGCCCTCTAAAAAACCGGTAAATACATAAACGGGTATTGCCATTCTCATCACTCTTTTCTATTGAAATAATTCTTCCAATGCCTGTTCCTCTAAATTTGCACCGATAACACACAGTCTGCCGATTGCAACAGCAGAACCCACTCTTACATCCGCCTCACCGGGTACATAATCAAAATGAATCCAGGTTTCGTCCTTTCCTGGCACAATTCCCTTGGCACGAAGAACCGTACCGTAACGGGTGTTTTCCAACTCTTCCAATGCATTTTGAATTTCTGAAAGAGTAAAGATACGAACCGTTTCTTTGCCCCACGAGGTGAACACTTCCTCTGCATGGTGATGCCCGCAATCACAATGTTCCCCATGCTCGTGATGATGGTCATGGCAATCGCAATGATCGTGATGCTCATGATGATGTTCATGACAATCACAATGGTCATGGTGTTCGTGATGATGCTCATGGCAGTCGCAATGGCCGTGGTGATGATGTGCTTCATGCACCAATTCTTCCAATTCCTGTTCCAAGGAATACTCCATTGCTTTTAGCAGCTGTTCTCCCGTCAATTGATCCCAAGGCGTGGTGATCACAACAGCCGATTCGTTTTGGGAACGGATTAACTCCAGACAAGTGTTTAATTGTTCTTCTGCAACACCGTCGGTGTGACTCAGCACAATCACTCCTGCAGAACGAATCTGGTCATTGAAAAACTCTCCGAAATTTTTCATGTACATTTTGCACTTTTTGGCATCCACCACCGTACAGCAATGGTGAAGCTCTACTCTATCGTCCCCCAACTCCTTTACCGCACGGATGACATCGCTCAGTTTCCCCACACCGGAGGGTTCAATCAAAATCCTGTCGGGAGCATACTCATCCAACACCTGCTTTAAAGCAGCAGAAAAATCCCCCACCAGGCTGCAACAAATACAGCCGGAATTCATTTCATTTACCGTAATTCCCGCGTCCTGTAAAAAGCCACCGTCAATGCCGATTTCTCCAAATTCATTTTCAATCAGCACCAACTTTTCGCCTTTGTATCCTTCCTGAATCAATTTCTTGATCAGCGTGGTTTTCCCCGCTCCCAAAAAGCCGGAGAAAAGGTCAATTTTTGTCATAACTATCCTCATTCCTTTCTCTCATCAAAGCTTCCAAATTTCCTTTTCTATTAATTATAACACACTCGTTTCAAAAAATCAATCCAAGGAAAAAAAAGGTTGACTTTTTTTAGGGAAAATGGTATAATGATAAAAAAACAAAGGGAGGTTTTTCCTTATGACAAGAGAAGAAAGAGTAAAGTGGTTTGAAGCTGATCGTTTCGGAATGTTTATTCACTGGGGACTGTATGCCATTCCCGCTCGCGGAGAATGGGTAAAAACCAACGAAAAAATTCCTTCTGAAGAATACGAAAAATTGTTTGATGAATTTGATCCGGTGGACTACGACCCTAAAAAATGGGCAAAACTTGCGAAAGATGCCGGCATGAAATATGCGGTTATGACTGCAAAACATCACGACGGTTTTTGTCTGTTTGACAGTGCATTGACCGATTTTAAATCAACAAAAACCAAATGCGGACGAGATTTTATTCGTGAATTTTTGGAAGCCTTCCGTGCAGAAGGAATTAAAGTAGGTCTTTATTATTCTCTGCTGGACTGGCATCATAATGACTACCCTCACTACAACGATGTGATGCATCCCATGCGTGGAAACGAAGCCTACAAAGATCATCATTTGGAAGAAGATTTCGACCGTTACTTGGATTATATGCACGGACAGGTCAGAGAACTGTGCACCAACTACGGAAAGATTGATATTTTATGGTTTGACTACTCCTATTGCGATATGAGAGGGGAAGTATGGAAAGCCACCAAGCTTGTGAATATGATTCGTGAGTTACAACCCCATGTGATCATCG
>JAZNYR010000146.1:0-3648 GCA_045594525.1 Clostridia bacterium
GAAAGACCCGGGGATAATGAATCTTCCGTGTCATACAGAGGGGAACCCCTTCCTTATCTTCCTTATGCGTACAGACATCCTGTGTATTGGCAGATGATTAAAAAGGAGTCAAAAGAGGGTGGGGATTTCATTGCATCCAGAAAGATGTTTGAGGAATCCGAGCGTTTGCATCCGGTGTAGGAAGAGGAAAAGATTAAAGTAGAGAATATTCAGGGTAAAATTGTTTTCGTGGGAGCAGAGGACGATGTGCTCTGGGATACCTGTAAGTACATATGTCGTATGATGTCGCGTTTAGAAAATACGCCTCATGAATGCAAATATGAAGCCTTACTTTATGAGCATGGTACGCATTTTGCATTTCCCCAGTCCATGCTGAAAATGATGTTGCCGATAGGTTCGGGTTTATTGATTCGTTTTGCTTTTAAGGCGGGCAAGCAGTATCCGAAGAAATGTAAGGCTACAAGAATTGATATTGATAAGAAGTTGATTAAGGTTATGAAAGAGTGGTAGAAAAGGATAGGAGAATCAGTCGCCGTTGCCCGTTATAAGGGTGGCGGCGATTTGTTTATGTGCAGCTTGCGCAGCCAAAAGTGTCACTTATGTTATGTGATATTGCAAGATAAATACGATATTGATAAAATGAAATCGTAAATTTACAAAACAAAGAGGATGTCCTATGAAATACACAATTGAGCAGATAAAACAGGGTGATGATGAACTGATCCTCAGATATCAGAATCTAAATCAAGAAGTGGAGCATATCATGAATTTTATGAGTTTCTCGGAAAAGAAACTCGTTGGAACCAAAGATGGATCTCAAATTGTGGTAGATGTCAAGCAAATTCTTTATATCGAAAGTGTCGACCGAAAGACTTTTGTTTATTTGGAAGATGATGTTGTGCGGGTGGAATACACGCTTACCCAGCTTGAAAGGATGTTGAATTCCCTTCGATTTTTCCGATGCAGTAAATCAATGATAATGAACATTGATAAGGTAAAAGTGTTGGATAGTCTGGCATCAAATCGCATAGATGCCACGATGTGTAACGGTGAGCATATTATCATTTCACGAACCTATGCTTCCGAGTTTCGCAGAAGATTGAAAGGAGAGGCTTTTGATGAGTAAGAAAATAAAATACCTATTTGAATGTTATCTGACCCAAAAAATCGGAGTCGAAATCAAGTGTTGTTTGATGTTCTTTTTAATCCTTTGTTTTTATTGCATTTACAGATGGGTTACCAACTTTACTCAGGCAAGTATTATACATATGTTAGAAATGGTGCTTTTAGCCTATTTGATTGGTTGGATACAGAATCTGTTGCATTATGATTTTGATGAAGTCGATGCTTTGAGACTTAGGGAATGGGTATCGGTAATTCTCAGTGCGTTGGTGTATGCCGTTGCAGGTCATTTCGGCGGTTGGTTCGAGGGCAATATAGCTATTTGCATTTGCTTTGGCTTATATATGGTGTGCGCGTATTTGTGTTCTTACCTAATTTATAAAATCAAGCGGACCATTGATGCAAAGCATTTAAACGAAGACTTGCAGCGGTTCCAAAATCGGTTAAAAGATGAAGTGTAGTCATTGAAAGGCGGATAAAATATGAAATGTGAAAATGTAAATTCTAAATTATTGTTGTGCGGAGCCTTCGGGCATTTGTTATGCTGGCTTGGCGGCGATTTGTTGTTATATTTTTTGCCGAATGGCAGATTGGATGTAATGGGGTTATTCGATTATGAAAAAACTGCGACCATGTTGCAGGGAGCATCGTCTTTACAGTTCACAATTTCCGGCATAGTTGGTGTAATTGCCATGATGCTTATTATGCCCGGTTATTTTCAGATTGCGAACATTCTAAAAGCTGAGGCCGGCAAATCTGCCCGCGTGGTGCAGATTGGTACAGCACTTACCTGCGTAGCCGGTGCGGTAATGCATTTTACCTGTACAAGCATGTTGTGGCACTTTGTAAAAGCAGGGGCAACAGAGCAGGCGCACGAAATTATGTTGTCTTACTTCTTTGAAACATCCGTAACATCCGCAATGTGCAATATCGGTGTATTTATGGTATGTGTAACACTTTTCATCGCGGTTATCCGAAAGAAAACCTGTTTTCCGAAATGGGGTTGCTTGATTAACACGATACCTTTTACAATGGTGGCAGCTATTATTTTTGCAGGAATGGGTGCAATGAATGTGGGCAGCAGTATGATGTTTTTCGGGCTGTATTTTATGATGAGAAAATATGGTAAGCAAGTTATAAGTGAAGCGTAAGTACTTGCAATAGAGTGCCTAAAAGGGAAATAAATTTAAGAGGATGTCGAATCCTTTTAAATTTTTCTTGCCACATAACAACTGTTATGTTAAAATAAATCTACCTTTGGAGAGTAAGACTATGTACGAAGAAAACAGTGATGTAAAACAGCGTTTAATTGCAATCGGAAGAAAAGAATTCCTTGAGCAGGGTTATGTGAAGGCGTCTATGAGAAATATCAGTGCGGCCGCCGATGTCACGACCGGTGCAATTTACTTTTTCTTTCATAACAAGGAAGATTTCTTTCGAGCAATATTGGATGAGACCGCCACGGATTGGAAGAAGCATTTGCAGGATTATGCGGAAAGTGAAATCAACGGCAGTAAATCCAGCGCAGAGAACGACCGGGAACTGATTGCATTTCTTTTTCATCATAAGGAAGAAGTAAGGATTCTTTTCGAAAAGTCGGAAGGCACCGTTTATGAAGGCTATCGTGAAGAATTATGCGAAATTCTGGAAAATGCTTTTATGGTATTTTACAAGCGTTTCGGCGGTCGGGAGGAAGACAGTAGCATTGTTAAAATTGTGGTTCGAATGAGATTGCAGGGGTATTACGAATTGCTTCATGGAGATTATACAATGGAACAGGCAATAAAATATACGGAACTGCTGGCCTTTTATGGGGACAGCGGTTTTGCGGGAATGATGAAAAAATATAATGAAATGGTTGGAAGCTCGGTCGGATAGACCGGGCTTTTTAAATAACGAAAATCAATAAGTGTTATGTATTAGGAGGAAAGACTATGTTATTTACTGAATTTGGTTCCAAGGAAAATCCGCCGATGCTTTTGTTACACGGTATGATGCAGGACTGGCATACGGAGTATGAGATGCTAAAAGGTTTGGAAGAACATTATCGGCTTATTATTCCTGCGCAGGACGGTTTTTATGACGGAAGCGGTGATTTTACATCCTTTGCGGATCAGGCGAGACAAATTGAAGAGTATGTGCAGGCGAATCACGGCGGTAAAGTCATCGGAGCCTATGGTGCTTCCCAGGGAGGGCTTATGCTGACGGAGTTGCTTACCCGAAATAAAATTGATTTTGGGACCGTGATTATGGATGGTTGTTATGTGGCGCATCAGGGTAAAATCGCCGGCCGGGTGACCTATAAAATGTTTTGCAAGTTCAAGAATACAGGAAAATTTCCTGCTTTGATTATGGTTATGATGAAACTTATGGGATTGAAAGCAGAAGATTTGGGCATGATGGATTCTATGTATTTGAAGGCAAGTGACGAATCTGTAAAGCGAAACTTTATGGAGAATTACACCTACTGTACCCGCCCCGAAATTGCTCAGAATGAAACGATGGTTCATTTGTGGTGTGGCAGTA
>JAZNYR010000147.1:0-2070 GCA_045594525.1 Clostridia bacterium
CTTTTTCTATACAGCTTATTCTTTTTTCATTCCCATATAGAAAGTGTTTTTATCCGATAAACATTCCTGTACTTTTCCTAATGCTTCACCGAACCGTTGATAATGAACAATTTCCCGTTCCCGTAAAAAACGAAGGGGGTCCAATACATCGGGGTCGTCACACATTTTAATTAAATATTCGTATGTTTTTCTGGCTTTTTGTTCTGCTGCCAAATCTTCCGTCAAGTCAACAATGGGGTCGCCTTTGCTTTGGATATAAGCAGCTGTAAAGGGCACACCGGCTGCATTTTGTGGGTAAACTCCTTTTCCGTGTTCTACATAGGCATCAGCATATTCTTCTGCCAACTCTCTTGTTTCAGCACAATTTAACAGCTGATAGCAAATGGAACCAATCATTTCAAGATGTGCAAGTTCTTCTGTACCAATATCGTTCAAAATCCCTTTTGAAACAGCGTCAGGCATGGTAAAGCGTTGGCTTAAATAACGCAACGACGCACCCAGTTCTCCGTCGGCACCGCCATATTGTGTAATAATCAATTTAGCAAGACGGGGATTGGGGTTTTTAATTTTAATGGGATATTCTAATTTTTTCTCATAAATCCACATAACAGACTCCTTTCATTAATGATGCACTTCCCATGGCCAGGGAGATTCTATCCAGTTCCAATAGTTCGGGCAATTCGTCCCATGAACAAGAGGACCGTAGTTGCTTTCATACATATTTCTCAACATGGTTGATTTATATTTTGCTTCTTCAAAAAGCATAATTGCCTGCATATCATGGGGATGCGTATCCAAAAAAAGTGCTAAATCTGTTTTTCTGAAATCCCATGCGGCGATTTGGTATAACAATTCTTCCTTTTCATAATTCATAGATTGATTCATTTGAAACCTCCTTCCTGTTTAAAGAGCCTTGGTAATGGCATCAATCAATTCGGGAAAGATTGTACCGTTTTCCAGGCCTTTTTCGGGTTCCAGTATGTTACAAAAATATTGATAGGGAATATATGCTGTTGCATAATGAAGTTGATCGGGTATCACCGATCTTGGCTGAATCATCTTTTTTTCAGACATAGATTTACTCCTCCTAAAAGTAGTTTTCATTACATATTATTCTTGAATGGATAAAAATGTGAAATTCTACAGGAATAGAATTGAAAAAAGAGGTCGAAAAGGGTGTATTTTCTGTTATTTTGTTGACAATAAGAATTGACATTATTGTAAAAATGTGTTAAAATGATATGTATAGGTTATACTATCTTTATTTCATAGAGACGAAAGGAGTATTAAAATGACTTATTCTCATGAAGTGGAGCACATGTGTCCCGTGGCAAAAGGTGCTAATCACGGACCCGCTCCCATCCCTCAAGAGGGACAATGGACAAAGGCAACTGAAATCAAAGACATCAGCGGTTTTACCCACGGTATCGGCTGGTGTGCACCTCAACAGGGCGCTTGTAAGCTGACCCTGAATGTAAAGGAAGGCGTAATTCAGGAAGCACTGGTAGAAACAATCGGATGTTCCGGTATGACTCACTCTGCTGCAATGGCTTCTGAAATTCTTCCCGGAAAAACAATTCTGGAAGCATTAAATACAGACCTTGTATGTGATGCGATCAATACTGCAATGCGTGAATTGTTCCTGCAGATTGTATACGGAAGAACTCAGTCTGCTTTTTCTGAAGACGGATTGACTATCGGTGCAGGTTTGGAAGACCTTGGTAAGGGTCTGCGCAGTCAGGTTGGTACTATGTACGGAACTTTGGCAAAGGGCCCCAGATACCTGGAAATGGCTGAAGGCTATGTAAAGGGTATTGCATTGGACAAGGATAATCAGATTATCGGTTATCAGTTTGTTCAGTTGGGCAGAATGATGGAAATGATCAAAAAGGGTACGCCTGCTGATGAAGCTTTGGAAAAAGCAACCGGCACTTATGGCAGATTTGATCTGGTCGCAGCCAGCGGATCAGGGGCTGTATGTGTTGACGCTGATGGCAAAGAGTATATAGATTTCACTTCCGGTATCGGTGTTAATTCTCTCGGGAAGTCGGATCGTAGCCATGTCGTTCT
>JAZNYR010000148.1:0-2008 GCA_045594525.1 Clostridia bacterium
ATAGAAATTTCCACAGATATGCTCTGTATAATACCGATTATCCCCATTGGGTTCTTGCCACTCAAATCCGTTTCCGGAAGGAGTCAACGCACTGGCAGACGACGGTGCGCACCACACAACAGCCATATCGTTTTCCGGAGTATAATAGAAACCTACATAAGAGGTACCCGAACCTACACCGGCACCGCCACAGGAAAAGTCAACAACCGTTTCGTCTGCATCGATTTCTTTGATAAAGCCTTTATTCTCATATGCAGAAAAATCTCCGGCTTCGATTGCCTTCAGCATTTCTTCCTCATTCTCCCTCACGAAAACAAAAACCTCGTCTTTATCGGCGCTATCATCCCCTGTTGCGACAAGGAAAAGGAAGAAAGCACCACCCAAGATATCCGAGCACCCAGACAGAGAAAACACCATAATGACCGTCAAAAGCAGGGCTAATCCTTTTTTCAGCATATTCTCACTCCCGTCCCAGCAGCAGCGCATATTGGTTAGACAAAACTTTTGACAAAACGCAGAACACCGCAGACAGCACTACACCACACCACACCAGCGGTGAAGACATCGCAATCCCGCCTGCGTAGTGGATCGTCGCCCAAACATATCCCAACAGCGTAATGGTCAACGTTGCAATGCAAGATCCGTAAGAGAACATTTTTCTACTTTTATAAACCCGGACAAAAAACCAATTTGCAAGGGACAGCAGGTATCCGGTTGCGGGAATGATCAGCGCCACTGCCCACAATCCGTTGGTATTTCCTGTAGGGGTGCTGCCTTCTAAAATTACACCCAGTGTAATAATGGCAAAGGAAACGAATAGCATCACCGATTGTAGGACAGATGCTTTCCAATCACTCACACGACACAGCTTCACAGTATTCGGTTTTTCTTCATAGCTTTGGCATGTCTCGCGCATTTGGTCATACATTTTGCGGCAACCCTCACATGCGTCAAGATGCCCGGCTACAAGTCTTGCGCTCTCTTCCGAACAACATTCATCCACATATAGTGGCAGCAGATCTTTTATTACATTGCAGTCCATATTATCGACCCAATCCTTCCATAATTTTTTGTTTGGCACGGTAGTAAGTAACACGAGCCCAGCTTTCACTTTTTCCAAACATTGCACTAATATCTTTCAACGATAGGCTGCCAAAAACAGAAAGCATAAACACTTCTTTGTATGGCTCTTCCAAGGCATGCAGGACGGAAAAGGCTCTGCCGGCAAGCTCCTTTTCCCCAAAAAGCTCGGCAATATCAGGTGTGCTATCCGCAGGTATTGGCTGTGAAATTGGCTGCTTTCTTTTCTGTTCGTTGAACCAAGCAAAGTATGTATTTTTTGCGATTTGACACAACCACGCCGCTACTTTGTCTTCGTTTCTCAGAGCTGATAAGTTCATGTACGCACGAAAAAAGGTTTCCTGAGTTAGCTCCTCTGCTAAGGATACATCACCGCACAGCTTCATCAGAAAACGAAAAATAAACTGATTGTTCTCTCGAAACACCATTTCAAAATCCAGCACACCCTCACCACCTTTCACTTATTAGATTGGGAAATGGTAAAAACGTTACAATTATTATACAAACAAAAGCGTAATTTTTCAAATGTGTTGTTGAGATAGGTTCTATACCAATGGTCCGTCGAACTAACCTATTCGCTACACGGAAACTCCTGTTAGTTATACGGAGAAGTCTATTAGCTACACGGAGAACCCTATTAGTTACACGGAAACGGCTATTCGTTACACGGCTCAATAAGGGCTATTTCAAAGAAATACACATTCTGAACATAAAAAATCACCCCAACACTGTCAAGGTCAGGGTGGAAATATCATTTCTGCTTTTCTTTTACCGTATTGATAGATGCAATCAGCATCCGGCGAATGGAACCGCAGTCGTTTTGCAGAGGTTTGTATTGTTCATCAGGGATGTAGCCGGTGCGGTTAAGCAGTTCAAGCCAGTATTCCGATTCATAACACTCTTTTAATGCAATCTGCATTTTTGCGAT
>JAZNYR010000149.1:0-5203 GCA_045594525.1 Clostridia bacterium
ATCGCTGAACTAAGGCAATTGTATCCGCTAAAAGACTTGCTAAAATTATCAGGTATTGCAAGAAGCACTTTTTACTATTATCTGAAATCAAAAGACACCGATAAATACAAAGAAGTTAAAGACGACATACTTATCATATTCAATCAAAACAAAGGTAGATACGGTTATAGAAGAATTTTATCTGTACTAAAACAAAAAGGATATACCATTAACCATAAAACTGTATTAAAATTGATGAATGAGCTTAACATCAAGGGAAAACAGCGCAAAAACGGAAAATATCATTCGTATAAAGGTGAGGTTGGCAAAATTGCGGATAATCTGCTTCAAAGAGATTTTACAGCAACAAAACCCTTTGAAAAACTAACAACTGATGTAACCGAATTCAAGGTATGTGATGATAAAGTATATTTATCACCGGTAATGGATTTATACAATCGGGAAATTGTATCATACTCCATCTCATTAAGTCCAAACTTGTGGCAAATCAGAGAAATGCTTGATGGTTTATTCAAGAAGCTTCCAGTTGATGCCAGACCGTTATTTCATTCCGATCAAGGCTGGCAATATCAGCACGCTGAATACCAACGATTACTCAAAGAACATAAAATAATACAAAGTATGTCCAGAAAAGGCAACTGCATGGATAATGGAGCGATGGAAAATTTCTTTGGCAGACTTAAAGTTGAAATGTTTTATGGCGAAAAATTTGAAAGCGTTAACGCTTTCATTGAAGAATTGAAAAGATATATTGATTACTACAACAACGAAAGAATTTCTATTAAACTAAAAGGAATGAGTCCGGTGCAATACCGAACTCATTCACAAGCAAGTTAATATTAAATTTTTGTCTAAACTTTGGGGTTCACTTCATGACAGTCAAAGCTCTTTTTTCTTAATATAAAATCTCCAAAGCCTATCTCGGTCTTTTTTGTCTGCATAGTCAATGCCGATGCGTTTGCCGGATTTGTAATGGGGAATCATGCCGTCATCCTCCAACCAAAACCGTGTGGAATTGCATAAATCCTCTCCGTTCCACTCTGTGGTAATTCCCATGGCTTTTGTGGCTTTGCCGGGGCCGGGAAATTGTTCCACTCCCCGAATTAGTACCGCTTGTGGCACATCTTTTTCTCCTGTGACAATATTCAGCAAATGGTGGATGCCGTAACACAAGTAAATATAGGCAACTCCGCCTTCTCGGTACATCACTTCTGTCCGTGGGGTTCTGCCTTTGTGGGCGTGGCAGGCGGTGTCCTCCTCCCCCTGATAACATTCTGTTTCGGTAATCCGATAACGAAACACCTCCGACCCTTTTCGTACACAAATCAGTTTACCGAGCAACAAAGGAGCGAGGGTTTGAGCCGATTGCAAATAAAATTCTTTTGGTAATCTCATAGTTTCACCTTTCAGAATGAAGCTGTTGATAAAGGTCGGGAAAGGGTTCCAGGCTTCTGGACAAAATTCCTTTCATATAGGCAATGGTAATTCCGTAATTGGTGATGGGAATTTGCTCATCCTTTGCAGTCTTTTGACGATACTTCATCTCTCTGGAATTTAACAT
The DNA here is from genome assembly GCA_045594525.1 of Clostridia bacterium. Classification (GTDB taxonomy): domain Bacteria; phylum Bacillota; class Clostridia; order HGM11514; family HGM11514; genus SIG438. Next base: position 1,562 of record JAZNYR010000149.1, read on the forward strand.
ACAACCTCCGCAATGAAGTACCATTTTGTAGGGGGATAAATCATCGGGAAATTCCGTTCCAGAAGTAAAAACAAATTCTGGTTCTGCCTTGGTATATTCCCGAATCCATCGCGGGAGTTTGACGGTTCCAATGTCCTCGCATTGGCGATGGTGGGTACAGCCTTCGGCAATCAAAATTTTATCTCCGTCTTTTATGGAATCCAACGCTTTAACCCCTTGAATTGTAAGCTCTAAGTCCCCTTTTTGCCGTGCCATTAAGATAGAAAAGGAGGTTAAGGGAATGTCCCTGTTGGTAATCTTTGCAACCAATCCAAAGACCTGACTGTCTGTAATGACAATTTTAGGCGGTGTTTTGCATTGGGCAATTGTCTCTTTCAGCATGGTTTCTTTTACCACCAATGCAGCAGCATTTGCGTCCAGCAAAGCCCGAATGGTTTGCTGTTGGGGTAAAATCAATCTGCCTTTGGGGGCAGACGCATCAATGGGAGTGACCAAAATGGCAGCATCTCCCGCACTCACCAAACCCTCCACCAGAGAGGGGGGGTCGGCAGGTTTACAGAGGGTGGCAATGGCTTCTTTTAATGCTGTAATCCCCTCCCCTGTTACTGCACTGACGCCCAATTCTCCTTGAGGTGCAGGGGCAAGGTCAGTTTTGTTATAGACGGTCAAAAAAGGAATTTCTTTTTGATGAAACAGCTGAATCCAATCTTTTTCCGTTTCCGTCATACCCACGGTAGAATCAATCACCAAAATTGCTAAATCCGTTTTATTTAGTACTTGTTTTGTTTTCTTTACCCGAAGGGCACCCAAATCCCCCTGATTATCGTCCATTCCCGCAGTATCAATCATCATCACGGGGCCTAGGGGAAGAAGCTCCATTGCTTTATAAACGGGGTCGGTGGTGGTGCCCGCAACGGGGGACACCACAGAAATCTGTTGAGAAGTAACCGCGTTCATCACGCTGGATTTTCCCGCGTTTCTTTTCCCGAAAAAGGCGATATGCACCCGATTGGCGGATGCGGTATCCTGTAATCCCATACCAATTCCTCCTTACAGACGGAAATCCCGTTTTCCTTCGCCAATGGCTTTTAATTTTTCTTTTACCAAGTCCTTGACTTTGGGGTTGGGAACCCGTTCGATTTCTCTGTCAATCAATTCATATCCAAGTTTTTTGGTAGGCTCGGTTGCATAATCCTCCAAATATTCTTTTAAGGTCATCAAGGCATTGGGGTGACAGCAGTTTAAAATCTGACCGTTTTTGCAAAGGGTCATGAAACGGTCTCCCGTCCGCCCTTCCCGATAGCAAGCGGTACAAAAGGAGGGAATATCCCCCTGTTCCATGAGCCAACGGACTACTTCATCCAAGGTGCGGTTATCACTCACATCAAACTGAGCAGAATTTTCCTCTTCCGGTTCTTCTTCGGCATAGCCACCTACACTTGTGCGGGAAGCACCGCTGATTTGAGAAATGCCCAGATGAAGCACCTTTTCCCGACATTCTTTCGACTCACGGGTGGAGATAATCATGCCCGTATAGGGAACTGCGATACGGATACAAGCAATGAGTTTTGCAAAAATGTCATCGTTGATGCCGTTATCAAATACATCAGGGTCAATATCGTCTGCCCGTTTGATACGGGGGACACTGATGGTATGGGGACCGACCCCAAATGCAGCTTCCAGATGCTCTGCGTGCATCAGGAGTGCGGCAAATTCATAGCGGTAAAGCTCCAGTCCGAACAACACCCCCAAGCCAACATCGTCAATTCCGCCTTCCATGGCTCTGTCCATTGCCTCGGTGTGATACGCGTAATTATGCTTGGGCCCTGTGGGATGGAGTTTTTCGTAGCTTTCCTTGTGATAGGTTTCCTGAAACAGAATATAGGTGCCGATGCCTGCCTCTTTGAGTTTTCGGTAGTTTTCTACCGTTGTGGCGGCAATGTTGACATTCACTCTGCGAATGGCACCGTTCTTGTGCTGAATGCTGTAAATGGTTTTAATGCTTTCTAAAATATATTCAATGGGGTTATTGACAGGATCTTCTCCCGCTTCAATTGCAAGACGCTTATGCCCCATATCCTGAAGGGCAATGACTTCTTTTTTGATTTCTTCCTGGGTTAGTTTCTTTCGGGCAATATGCTTGTTTTTGGCATGATAGGGACAGTAAACACAGCCGTTCACGCAATAGTTAGACAGATAAAGAGGGGCAAACATCACAATACGATTCCCGTAAAAATCCTGTTTGATTTTGGCTGCCAGTTCCTCAATTTCCTTGTTTTTTTCAGGAATATCGCAATCCAGCAACACAGCGGCTTCTCTGTGAGAAAGTCCCTTATATTCCCTTGCCTTGTTTAAAATTTCATCAATGAGGGCGGCGTTATGTTTGTTTTCTTCGGCGTAAGCCAGGGTATCCAGCACCTCTTGATGGTCAATAAATTCTTCTGCTTTTTTTGATTTTGGATTATACATCGTGATTTCATCCTTTCTGTGAAGTTTTGGAGTAAGCGGCTTTTGCGCTGACTCCTTTGAGTCTTCCGATTTTTCCTGATAATGCATTGATGTCTTCTGTGGTTCCATCTACCGCAATGCTGATAATGGAAATTTCTTTTTCCCGATAAGGAAGTCCCATCCGTCCGATAATCATGGAGCTGTATTCATGAAGAATGCTGTTTAACCCCGCGACGGATTCGGGTTCTTCCACAATAATCCCGATAATTGCCACTCTTGTTTCCATTTTTGGTCTTCCTTTCAAAAAAATATGCACCCTCACAGAGGGTGCAGAAAAACAAGATTGGGTTGTTTTCTTTCGCCTCAGATGAGTCTTTAGCGTCAGTTATGAAACCTCTTTCGGTAAGGAAATTCTCGACCGTCAGATCTTATCTTTATTATAAATCATTGTATGGTTTTTGTCAAGATTTTTACAAAGAGAACTAGTTGACAGCAAAGGTAAAAGGTGCTATAATAAACGGGAGGTGTTTATCATGAAAGTAAAAAAATTAGTATTGGCGGCGGTTTTTACTGCTTTGGTATGGATCGGAACCATGGTGATTAAAATTCCGACGATCAACGGGTACATTCATCCGGGAGACGGATTTGTGCTGTTGGCGGGATTTTTGTTGGGGCCCTATTATGGTGCTGCAGCGGCAGGTCTTGGTTCGGCTTTGGCAGATTTGCTGTTAGGGTATACCATTTATGCACCCGGCACCCTTGTCATAAAAGGAATTACTGCACTGATTGCAGGTTTGATTTATCAAAGAAGAAGAACGGCATCCTTTGCTTTGCTTGGGGGAATTGTGGCAGAGCTGGTGATGACGGCAGGATATTTCCTGTATGAATCCCTTGTGTTTGGGGAGGGTGCATTGGCGGCAATCCCCGGGAATTTGGTGCAAGGAGCAGGGGGAGTTGTGATTTCCCTGTTGCTGTTGCCTTTGTTGAAAAGAGCCATTAAACAGTAAAATCCCAATCAAAGAAAAGGAGCTGTAGCATTTTATTGCTACAGCTCTCAGACCACTGACAAAGTCAATGTTGGTGGTCTTTTTTTGCAAAAAAAACTTTAAAAATCAAGTAAAATATGGTATAATAAAAGCATAGAAAACCGTGTAATAATGGGGTGTTGAGATGCTTTTGGAAGGAACAAACCGT
>JAZNYR010000150.1:0-3216 GCA_045594525.1 Clostridia bacterium
GCAAAACAAGAAATATTAAGCTACATATATTTGTATTACAATTCAGAGCGATTACATTCCGGAATAGGTTACAAGACACCTAATTCTGTGTGGATGTAAAAATTCACTCTTTTATTTGTCCGAAAAACTTGACAAGTTTCAATTCTTATTTCACCAATCAATACCCATTTCCAGAACGATCATTCAAAAGAATGGTCTTTTTTATTTACATCCCCCGCAATCTGTGATATAATGTTGTTGAGGTGATACTATGAGCCGAACGAAAAAAACAATTTTCCTAGCAGGATTGATTACAGTTTGCTGTCTGATTATGGCACTGGTGGACGGACTATGGCAACCCCATTACGCCATAAAATCCATCATAAAAATGATTTTATTTCTTGCGGTGCCCTTCCTTTATTCCCGTTTTGACAAAAGCTTAACTATAAAAAGTCTGTTTCAGCCTAATAAAAAAGGGTTGAAAATTGCTTTTGCACTCTGCATCCCTGTATTTCTTATGATTTTGGGTGCCTATTTTCTTTTCAGAAATATCTTTGATTTCTCTGCAGTGACAACCGCACTCACAGGAAATATCGGGGTCACGGCAGATAATTTTATTTTTGTTGCGTTGTACATTTCTTTTGTCAATTCATTATTGGAGGAATTTTTCTTCCGCGGATTTGCTTTTTTGACCTTAAAAAAGATAGCCTCTGCTAAATTTGCATATCTGTTCAGTGCTGCCGCTTTTGCCCTGTACCACATCGCCATTATGACAGGCTGGTTTTCTGTAGCAGTATTTGTGATAAGTTTAGCAGGCTTGTTTGCAGGCGGACTGATTTTTAACTATCTCAACGACAAAAGCAATAATATCTATCCCAGCTGGTTTGTTCACATGTTTGCAAACTTTGCAATCAATATTATCGGCTTTATGCTGTTTGGAATCCTTTAAAAAGGAGAAAACAATTATGAAAACAGTGATTTTTAACGGTTCCCCCAGAAAATCGGGAGCAACCTCGGCAATTGTTTCTTATTTACAGGAAAATCTGCCCGGTGAAGTCATTCGGATTGACAGCTATACCGCCTCTGTTTCCCCCTGTATTGACTGTCGGTATTGTACGACCCATGAAGGATGTGCCTTGCAAGACGAAATGCAGGAAATTTACCGTCATAGTAATGAAGCAGATGTGGTGATTCTTGCCTCCCCCATTTATTTCGGTCAGCTGACAGGCTCCTTGCTCTCTTTGGCAAGCCGCCTTCAATATTTTTGGACGGACAAAAAGAGACTCTCCCCCAAAAAGCGTTTGGGAGCAGTTGTTCTGGTAGATGGTGGCATGGGAATCTACGAGGATGCTTTCCGCGCGGGAAAACGATTGCTTCATACCATGGGTGCAGAATGCAAGCACATGTTTTATCATTCCGGCACCGACAATGCGGACAGGGCAAATCCTCTTGAAAATCAACAAACCATGAATGAACTTCAATCTATGACAACACAAATAAAGGAGTTTCTTTTATGCAAACCCTCAAACAACTGTTAGAACAATACCAACAGAAAAATATACTCCCTATGCACATGCCGGGGCATAAGAGAAATCCAGAGGTTGCACCTTACCTGAACCACCTGTCCGAGCAATGGGACATTACGGAAATTGAAGGATTTGACAATCTCCACGGTGCACAGGGAGTTTTGCAAGAGGCAATGGAGCGGGCAGCAAAGAGTTGGGACAGCGACAGTTCCCGCTTTTTAGTGAACGGAAGCACCTGCGGCATTTTAGCAGGCATCCGTGCACTAACCAAACGGGGGGATCGGATTTTAGTAGCAAGAAATTGTCATAAATCGGTGTTTCACGCCATAGAGCTTTGCGGCTTGCATCCCGTATTCGTGCTTCCGCCTTTGATGAAATCGGGAATCTTCGGTTCATTACTTCCCCAACAGGTAGAAGAAAAATTAAAAGAATATTCAGATATTAAGCTTGTAGTTTTAACCAGCCCCACCTACGAAGGAGTCATTTCAGATATTGCCTCCATTTGCAACATTGCCCACCAAAAAAACATTCCTGTTTTGGTGGATGAAGCACACGGTGCTCATCTGGGCTTCACTTCCTATTTTTCGGGAGGAGCCGTAGCATCAGGGGCAGATGTGGTGGTGCAAAGTCTGCATAAAACCCTGCCTTCTCTGACCCAGACCGCCATTCTACATACCAACGGTTCACGGGTCAATCAACAGCAGTTAGACCACGAACTGTCCGTTTTTGAAACAAGCAGTCCGTCATATTTGTTTTTAGCATCTATAGACGGTTGCGTCGGTCAGCTAAAAGAGGAGAATTTCACCCCTTGGGCAGAGGCTTTGCATGCCTTTTATCAAAAAACAGACTCCTTAAAAAATCTTCGTATCTTAAAGAAAACGAAGGAACAGTTTTTGCGTGACCCGAGTAAAATTGTGATATTATCCAAAAACGGATTTCGATTAGGCGAAGAACTACGAAAAAGAAAGATTGAACCGGAACTTATTGCCCCAAGCTTTGTGTTGGCAATGACGGGCATGGGAGATACCAAAGATACATTGAACACATTAGCAAACGCCCTATCTGAAATAGATATGCTACTTTTTGACGAAATTAAAGCAGACCCCCTTGTGCCCAATCTTCCTCAACTGGAAATGCTACCCGAGGAAGCACTGGAAGCGGATTTCGAACTGATTCCGCCCCACAAGGCAAAGGGTCGAATTTCGGCAGAATATCTTTGGGCGTATCCTCCGGGCATTCCTCTTTTGATTCCGGGAGAACGGATTGAAACGATTCCGGATGTTCCCCTTCACTCCACCCGAGGGACATTCCCCCGCACAATTGCAGTGCTGAAAGACAGAAAACCCCTTGACAGCAAGGGGAAATTATGATATACTGATACTATCTTAAAAAATAAGGAGTTTTTACCATGAAAAGAATTTCTACCCTTCAGACAAGGGATTTGAACAAATCTCTGAAAACCGGTGGATGCGGCGAATGTCAGACTTCCTGTCAGTCCGCTTGCAAAACCTCTTGCGGTGTTGCAAATCAGCCCTGTGAAAACAACGGCAAATAAAATCTTAAGCGGTCTCATAGTATTATGAGGCCGCTTTTATCGGAGAGAATACTTATGATACATCAATATACTATGGACAATACCTTTGTTGTGCTGGATGTGTTCAGCGGCTCCATTCATGTAGTGGACGAGGTGGCGTATGAAGTCGGAGGCCAA
>JAZNYR010000151.1:0-3366 GCA_045594525.1 Clostridia bacterium
TGAAACTTGTCAAGTTTTTCGGACAAATAAAAGAGTGAATTTTTACATCCACACAGAATTAGGTGTCTTGTAACCTATTCCGGAATGTAATCGCTCTGAATTGTAATACAAATATATGTAGCTTAATATTTCTTGTTTTGCTTCTTCATAACCGAGATGGCGGATATCCGTTATCTCGGTTTTTAATGTTTTCCAAAAGCTCTCTATAGGTTGATTGTCGCTTGGCGTTCCCGGTCTTGACATACTTATTCTAAAGCCATATTTCTCAAGTAGTTCTTTGGTTTTCTTTGCAGTATATTGGCATCCTCTGTCGCTGTGAAAAATTGCACCTTCAGGTATTTTTGTTTGACAACAAGCCATTTTAATCGTTTCTTGTACAAGTTCTTGACGACTATGCTTTTCTACCATGGCAGATACTATTCTTCTTGATGCAACATCAATGATTGCACTGACATATATTTTATGATTTCTGCATTGCATTTCGGACAAATCGGTACACCACAGTATATTTGGCGTTGTTTCCTCAAATTTATCTCTAACGAGATTTTCACTTAAATATTGTTCATCTGTAGGCTTGTTCTTTTTGCTTTTACGCTTTCTTCCAACTTTTGCAATCAATTCGTTTTCTTTTAATATCCGTGATATTTTCGATTCGCTTACAAAAATATTTTTTGCTTCAAGTGCCTTTTTAATGCGTATTCTGCCATAATTGCCCTTGTGTTGTTCAAAACAGTTAATAACTTCCTTTTCAATGAAAGTTTTTTCACTATCCGTCTTACATTTATGACTGTAATATCCGCTTTTTGACACCTTTAAAAGTCGGCATACCAAGCTGGTATCATACTCGGATAACTCATTTTTTGCAAATTCTAATCGTTTTTGTGTTCTTTCGCAAAGTATGCCGCTGCTTTTTTTAATATTTCTACCTGTTGACGAAGTTCCTCGTTTTCCTTTTGCAGTTTTTTGAGTTTTGCTTCTTCTGGACGAAGGTTGCCTTTGCCAACAAAAGCATCCGCACCAAAGGTTTTGTATTGGTCAATCCAACGGTATAGCATTATGTGACTTATCCCCATTTTATCTGCTACCGTTTTAACTTTGAGTCCGTTTTTGACTACCAATTCACATGCTTGGATTTTGAACTCCTTTGTATAATTCACTTTTCTTTCCATTGTGTTCACTCTCCTGAAAATATTATATCATATTTTCACTCTTTTGGTAGTCCATTTTTATTATACAAGTTTCCTCTTTTTCCCTATTCCCTCTTCACTATTCCCTAACATCGAACTTATCGATTTGAAGAAATAAGTAATAGTGAAGAAGTGAGGTGCAAAATCACCATGCGATTTTGTTTTTATTCATTATGAACATTTTTCACTCCCCGAAGCAATTGCTTGCTTCGACTTTTTTTATGCAAAAATTACTCTGTTTCTTTTACAGAAAAGATCCGCTCCAGAGAACGGCGAAGCCATTCATCTTTTAAACTCACCGGATTTTCCCCAATGATAATCATTCCTGACGCTTCCCAGGTAACGGAAAATCCAAGATTTTCCGCAACTGCACGAAGAGGAATCACTGTTCTGTTATTGATGGTTTTTGCAGGGATGTCCAACATTTTTTCTTCCCCGTTCACCGTAATCACAGAGTTGCCGATTGTAAGACCAACCACATCATCCGCAAGATGAATGGTTACTGTTGCGGTCTCTCCATTCCACTGAACCAAAGCTCCCATGCTTTCTGCAATAAAACGAAGGGGAACTAGGGTTCTGTCCTGCTCTAAAATGGGCATTACCTGATGATTGTCAGAATCAATAAAGGTTATTTTTCCATGATTGACCGCATAAGGAGAATCCAGCATCAATACCACATTTTTCTCCATACACTCCTCAAAATTTCTACTTCCCAAAGATGTACAATCCCATTGTCCCATAGAAAAATCATCATTTTCATAATCGGCAAACACTGAAGGGTCAGTCAGAACCACATCCTCCTCAAAGAACCCGTTTTTCCTTATTTTCTCTTTGGCTTCCGTTCCTTTTGTTCCGAACACAAAATTCCCCAAAACCGTATTGTTTTTCGGTATTTCGGGAGAATCCTTCAGAAAAGAAGAAATTGTGGGGTAACGATCAGCCCAGATTCCCTCGTTATAAGATACCTGTTCCAAATCAAGCCTGATTTTCTTCTTCACCGAATGAGGAACCTCTAACATTTCCAACACCAAAGAATTGTCACAATCAACACTGACATTTCCGCTCATTACATGATCTCTTCCGCCCAGCATTCTTACGCTTTCCTTCAGCCGACAGAAGAAATTATTTTTTATAGTGATTCCTGAGGAAAAATCCTCTAAAAGAATACCTGTTTCAGGGCAATCTGCAAAGAGATTATTCTCAATCACTGTTCCACGGGCAGTCACATTGCCCTCCAGACAGATTGCAGCATCTCCCGCAATTTTTTCCAAACGGTTTTTCTGAATCAAGTGCTGATTTCCGAAAACGCTGATACCTCTCCCCTGTCCTTCCGAAATGGTGTTGTTGGAAAAGGTGATTCCCACACCCTCCAAAATAACACCTGCCTTTTTGCTGTCCAAAAGAGCAAATCGGGAAATCAGGTTATTCACAACGACACAATTTCCCTTTTCTAAAGCAGCACGGTTTCCTGAAGTGACCTTCAATGCCGTACCCTTCATGTCGGTAAAAGTGTTTCCTTCTATTCTTGCATTTCCTTCTATCCGAACGCCTTCCGTCATGTCAGAAAAGGTACAATCAAAAATCTGCACATTCTCACAGTTTGAAACGGCAACACCCGTCCCGCCGATAAAGGTAATGTCCTGCAGGGTAACAACGCCGCAATTTTGCAAGATGGCGGCTTCTTTGCCGTTTTCAGCCTGAATCATTACTTGTTCACCGGGATAGGCACGGTAAACAACCTCTGTATCCTTTTCGTTCAAAAACAATCCGCCCTCATAAGTTCCTTCCCGAAGGGTAACCACCGCTTTTTCCTCTAACAGACGCACCGTTTTCACCGCCTTTTCCAAGGTGGCAAAGGGAAACTGCTCAGAACCCGGATATTTGTCATTCCCCTCGGGGGAAACATAAAGCTCCACATATTCCGGCACTTCCCGGGCAAACCCATAAACAGGACAAAGCAACAGACAAAGAAACAAAACAAGAATTTTTTTCATGGAAATGGTCATCTCCTCCCTTCGGAAAAATTATCCTTGTAAAACGAACAAACCGCCCTGACACATACAAAGGCGGCTTTGGATTTGCAATCTATTTAAAATGCAAACTATTTCTGTTCGGTTAAATTGTACTTCTTTCTGAATTTATCAACTCTGCCGCCGGTATCAACCAACTTCTGCTTACC
>JAZNYR010000152.1:0-5544 GCA_045594525.1 Clostridia bacterium
ACTATCCTTTTGCTGCGTTGAAAATGGAGAATGTTGCAGATAAGATTGATTATGTACAATTTTTACACGATGGCTCCGAAATACAATACAGAGAAAAAGAGGATAACTCAGCTTCTATTCTTATTCCTGCACTAAAGCCCAATAAAATAGTTCCTGTTGTGGAAGTATTTTTAAAATAAAGAAGAAAATCATAGGAGAAGGATGCGTACTATGAGAAAAACATATGTAACATCTATGCCAAACCGCATAGGTGCGTTTCTGAAGGCAAGCAAATGCTTTTCGGAATTGGGAATTAACATTACCAGAGTAAGTTATAATAAGGCTGTTGATTCGCACATCCTGTTTATTGATGCAGAAGGCACACAGGAGCAATTGCAAAAAGCAGATGTTGAATTAGAAAAGATTGGCTACCTTCAAAACAGAGATACAAAAACAAGCATTGTTTTGCTTGAATTCTGCCTGAAGGATGTTCCGGGAAGTGTTACGGATGTATTGACGCTCATTGATAATTTTAATTTTAATATATCATACATAAGCTCGCAGGAAAACGGAACAGATTATCAGTATTTCAAAATGGGATTGTATGTTGACGACTCACATAAAATAACTGAATTTCTGACAGAAGTTGAAAAGATATGCAAAGTTCGGGTTATAGATTATAACAGTTCTGAAAAGGTATATGATAACAGTATTTTTTATAACACATATGTTATGGGACTTTCACAAACTATGGGGTTGACTCCGGATGTAAGCAAGGAACTTTTGGTCAATGTAAACCTTGCAATGCAGACATTAGATGAACAAGGCTTATCCCCGTATCGGACATTTGACAGTATCAGCAAGTTTGCTGAATTACTTGGTGCTTCCAAAGGAAAGAATTTTTCACCGCGTATTAGCACACATATGATTACAGAAAACACAGAAATAATCCTGATAGAACCGCCATGCGGAAGCAATACCATTATCATAAAAAGTAATGGTAATATTCTTTTTGTAGACAGCGGATATGCTTGTTATAAAGATGAAATGCAAAATATTTTCAAAAAAATCATTCCAGATTATGAAAGAATAAAAAAAGTTATGCTCGTAACCCATGCTGATGTCGACCATTGTGGACTTTCGCCTATGTTTGACGAAGTTATTACAAGCAACAAAACTGCGATGTGCCTGATAAATGAGTATAATGGGAAAAATGGATATAGAGAAGAAAATCCATTACATAAACCTTATATCAACATTTGCAAACTACTTACTTCATATCAATGCACAAATCCGGATAAAATCACGGCTATGTGGAGGAATACACAAAAAAATACAGAGCCACTTACTCAAATTGGATTTTATGATTTTGAGGAATTGCACTTTGAAGTATATGAGGGCAAGGGTGGACATCTTCCCGGTGAAATTGTTCTTATTGATTATCAAAACCATATTGCGATCACAGGAGATATTTACATAAACACTCACGGACTTACCCCCCAACAAGCAGAATATAATCAATATGCTCCTATTCTCATGACATCTGTAGATACTGATTCCTCATTATGTGCAGAAGAACGAAAAGCAATTATGCAAAGACTTGGCGTAGGTAAGTGGCAGATTTTCGGAGCGCACGGATTTAAAAAAGACTATTCAGTTAGTACATAATTTTTTGCCTTGACTTGATGTGAGGAATTGCGGTGCGTAGCAACGCAGCGATATAAATTCCTAACGGAATTTACGATATATCCTTGCGGATGCGATATACCTAAAGGAGCGATATGACCCTTCGGAACGAGATTAAGAAATTTATATTATATCGCAACGGAGCAAAGCGCAGTTATATCGCATTTGAGCATGACGAAAATATATCGCACGAACGAAGTAAGTATATCGCTATAAAGATTTACATCTAAACCTTATGCATCGCAATTCATAACGAAAGAAAGGAGTTGGCAATGATGAAAAACAATTCTATGGATATGTGCGAAGGACCCTTGCTCAAAAAGATTATCGTTTATACCATTCCGATTATATTGACAGGGGTATTACAGCTGTTATTTAATGCTGCTGACCTGATTGTGGTTGGTCGTTTTAGCGGAAGTCTTTCGGTGGCAGCCATTGGTGCTACCAGCTCGCTGATTCACCTGATTGTCAATTTATTTGTGGGAATTTCTGTGGGGGCAGGTGTTGCGGTTGCACAAGGCTTGGGTGCAGATGACCGAAAGGCGGTATTTCGTTCCATCCATACATCGATTCCCGTAGCCGTGGTGGGCGGTGCGCTTTTGACCGTGGTTGGGATTTTTGGTTCCCGTTTTTTTCTGGAGCGAATGGGCACACCCGCGGAGGTCGTTTCCCTGTCTGCTCTGTACATGAAAATTTATTTTTTCGGTTTGATTCCCTCTATGATTTATAACTTTGGTGCAGCCATTCTTCGTGCCACCGGTGACACAAAGACACCTTTGCTGTATCTGTCTGCTGCAGGGGTGATCAATGTGATACTAAATTTGATTTTTGTGTTGGTATTGGATATGAATGTGGCGGGGGTCGCTTGGGCGACAACCATTTCCCATGTGGTTTCCGCCTTGTTGATTGTCATTGCATTGATGAGAAGAGAAGATGCATGTCACCTGGATTTAAAATCTCTGCAATTTGACAGAGATGCCCTTTCTAAAATCCTGCGAATCGGCGTTCCTGCAGGAATTCAGAGCTCCCTGTTTTCTGTTTCCAATGTGCTGATTCAATCCTCCATTAACTCCTTTGGAGCAATTGCCATGTCGGGGAATGCAGCGGCAGCCAATATTGAAGGCTTTGTCTATACCGCCATGAATGCCTTTTGTCAGACCTCAATGAATTTTGTGGGGCAGAATGCAGGAGCAAAGAAATTCAAACGGGTGAGTCGGGTGATGGTTACCTGTTTACTGTTGGTGGGAGCCCTTGGATTTGTCCTTGGATTTGCGGTATGGTTCTTCGGCCGTCCTTTGTTGGGGATTTATATTACCGATTCTGCGAAAGCGCTGGAATATGGCATGATAAGAATGTTCTATATTTGCCTGTTTTATTACTTCTGCGGAATGATGGAAGTGACCACGGGAGCTTTGCGAGGACTGGGGGTTTCCTTTGTTCCCATGCTGATTTCGGTATTGGGTGTCTGCGGATTCCGAATTTTGTGGATTTATACGGTTTTCGGCACGCATCATACCTTGGATTGCTTATATATCTCTTACCCCATTTCCTGGGTGCTGACAGGGGTTGGACAGTTCATCGACTATCGGATTGTAATACGTAAATTAAAACGAAAAACAGAATAAAAAAAGGCGGTGCAAACGAAAGTTTACACCGCCCATTTTGTTTTACTCTTCCGTTGTTTCTTCCGACTCTTTCGGTTCTTCCTTTTCCATTTTGACACCTTGAATATGAATGTCAATTTTAGAAGCGGTCAGACCTGTCATGGTTTCCACGCTGTTTTTCACAGCCTGCTGAACCTCCAGTGCAACATCAGGAATTTTCGTGCCGTATTCCACAATAATATAAAGGTCAAGGGCAACTTCCTCTTCCTTCATGTCAATTTTTACGCCCTTGGACGGATTCTTTTTTCCGATCAGGTCGTAAATTCCGCCGGTTAAACCTGCGCTCATGCTGGCAACACCTTTTACTTCGGTTGCAGCAAGGCCAGCAATGGTGGATACCACCTCTTCTGAAATTTTAACATTTCCCATTTTTTGCTCTATCATTTGTTCTTCCAAAGAAATTACCTCCTTTGATTGATTTACAATTTGGATTGCCCATTTTTATTATACCACACAAGCCACCCTTTGTAAATCATTTTATCTCAATTATTTTAATTTTATCCGTATTAAGACCCGTTTCTGCCATTACGGTAGAGAAAATTTTTGCAAGTTCTTCCTCTTTGAATCCGTTGGAGGAAAGGGTCACGGTTGCACCTGCATCTGTAATAAAAACAACCGCGTCCCCAAAGCCCTTTGCTTTCAATTCATTTTCTAATTTACTTTCCTGCTCAATGGCAGTTGCGATTCTGGTCATTGTCTGTACCACTTCTTCTGTTTCTGACTGTTCTGCAGTTTCACGGAGCAAATCCAGCGTTTCTCCTCTTGCTGTATCCCGATTGAGTCTTGCTTGAGAAACATAATCTTCTGTTCCGCCGTTGACAAACTGTGCTTCTCCGTACACTTTTGGAGAGGGCGATGGATCATCCAAGGTTTGGTTCATTACCGTTTGTGCAGAGGGACCGTTTTTATTTGTTATGTATGCTCCCGCTACAATCAGCAAACACATTGCCACCACTACAAATTGCCGTTTTCTAATCAATGTTTTTTGCTCCCTTCCAACACTTCAATTCTATTGATTCCAATTTGCAAAACTGCACTTGCTGCCCGCCTTAAGTCTGTTTTCACTTGCTCTGATCCCGCACCCGTGGCTACAATCACAGCACCGCCTACGGTGGGGTAGTATTCTTCTAAAATAACAGGAGAATCATCGGATAAAACAACCGCCTCCTCAAAATCCTGACCGGTATCAGAGGTGCTTTCTTTGGTATCCTTTGCAACGGTAATTTTGCCAACGCTTTTTGGGGTTAACAGTACGGTGATCTTTCCTGCACCTTCTACCTGTTCCAATGTTTGTTCCAGCCTTTTTTCCAGAGATTTCAGATATTCCTGACCGTCAGTTTGATTCTGAACAGGTTCTATCTCCTTTTTACTTGTGGTCCCGGGGGCTGCCAGCAACAAAATTGCTCCTATGATTAATATGACCCAAAGCTGTTTTTTATTCCCCGTTTTTTTCATCAATTTTGAAAAAAAGACTATTTTGTTACCCATGTAATGACCTCCTGTGAAATTCCGTAAAGCTCTGACAGTCTGGCAATGACAGAATCCTGTTGTTGTCGGGAAGAAAAAATGGTCAGTTGATTGACGGCACCAAAGGGCTCTAAAGAAAAATCAAAGGAAAACTGTGCGTCAGAAAGCGGAGGAATACTGCGGCGAATATCCTCTGTCAGTTGTTGGGCATAATCGGCAAAAATCTGTTGTTTCTGAATGGTTTCCAATTGTTGAGTTTCTGCCTGGGGAAGGTCGTTTGAAAGGACTTCTTCTCCACGGAAGGAAAGTCCGCCTACAGCATCCAATGCAACTGCCATAAAAAACAGTCCCAGTACAAAGGAAACATATTTTCCCGCACTGCCTAAAGGAAGTACCATCCGCACCGCCTGAATCAGCAAAATTGCACCCGTTAAAGTGATAATAATATTCAAAGAATTCCACCTCCTCCGACAGTAATCATCATAATCAGAATCAGACAAAACAAAACAGCACAAACGCAAAGGGATGCCAGCATCATGCCGATGCAAAGGGCAATATCTGACAACAGCCTTCCCAACGCCGGACTTCCTAAAGACGGAGCAAAGGCCGACCCGATCCGAAACATCCACAACTGCACGGCTAAAGTGACTGCCACATGCAAAAAAATCAAAAGCAACACGGCAATACCGCCCAACCCCACACCCCCTCGCAATACTGAGGAAAAGCACAGCACCAGCCCCCCGCTTTC